>NZ_ADFQ01000065.1:0-612 GCF_000177355.1 Prevotella amnii CRIS 21A-A | reverse complement strand
TTATATAAAGGTTCAAGACCTGATACTCCACTTAGGCTATAAAATCTCTCTCTATAGAGAGTAGCTAAGACGATCTTTGACATATTGTACATTAAATAAACTGTAAGTGAAATAATATCAAATCTTATTTTATAAGAAATGATTATGTTATAAAAATAAAATAGAAATCACACAACAGCTGAAAGTATGAGCTACAACTCTTCTTATTTAAGTAAGAGTTAGCGAAGAAAGTAAAAAAGGGCGTATGGCGGATGCCTAGGCTCATGGAGGCGATGAAGGACGTGATAAGCTGCGATAAGCCTTGGTTAAGTGCAAATAACTGTTAACCCAAGGATTTCCGAATGGGACAACCTAACATGTAGAAGACATGTTACTCCTATAATATTTAGGAGAGCTAACGGAGGGAACTGAAACATCTTAGTACCTCTAGGAAAAGAAAATAAAAATGATTCCCTTAGTAGTGGCGAGCGAACGGGGAAAAGCCCAAACCTATTACGTATATTGCGTAATAGGGGTAGTAGGACCACGATAAAGGAAAAAGTCAATCGAGAGGAATATTTTGGAAAGAATAACAATATAAGGTGACAGTCCTGTACTCGAAGTGCGACTTTT
>NZ_ADFQ01000066.1:0-40216 GCF_000177355.1 Prevotella amnii CRIS 21A-A | reverse complement strand
GAAATATTATAACAAACAAAATAATAGAAATAAAAAAAAATAGTGGCGAAAAATATTAACATCAAAAATATCAATATAATTAATATGCGCCACTATTTAGCTGAACTGTAAGTCTTCACAGATTTTACTGTTCTAATGAAATTATTTAGAGAGTTTCTTTTAATTTAAAATTTTGACATCTTTATAGCTACGACAGCACATTCATCGCCTTTGTTTCCTAATGCACCTCCACTACGATCTATTGCTTGTTGTAAATTATCTGTTGTCAATAGTCCAAATACTACAGGAATATTTTGTGTAGCATTGAGATATGAAATACCTTGCGTAACGCCTTCACAGATGTAATCAAAATGAGGAGTTTCTCCACGAATTACGCTACCTAATATAATAACGGCATCAAAACCATCGTTTTTAGTCATTTGTTGTGCACCATAAACAAGCTCAAAACTTCCAGGTACAGTTTTTACATGTATGTTTTCAGGTAGGCATCCATGTTTTTCTAAAGTTTTTACAGTGCCTTCCAACAATGCACTTGTTATTTCATTATTCCATTCAGAAACGACTATACCAAAACACATGTTACTTGCATCTGGAACTGATGCTATATCATAATCAGATAAATGATGTAATGCTGTTGCCATGATGAAATTTAATTAGATGCACGTTCTATATACTTATCAATGTCTTGATAAATAGGAGAATTAACATATTTCTTTTTAATTTCTTTATATATGTCTGTAGCTTCTTCTTTTTTACCTTCACTTTCAAGAATAATGCCAGCTTTACGCAATGCTAATGGGGCTATGCTATTGTTCGTATTTTCTTCAGCTTGATCATCTGCCATTTTTGCAGCCTTTTTAAAGCTATCTATAGCCTTATCGTTTTGGTTATTGTTAGCATATATATCACCTAAAGCCATCTGTGAAGCAGGACTAATTATTTGATCATTAGAAGTATTAAAATTTTCTGCATATTTTGCAGCACTTGCCCAATTAGGTTTTGCACTATGTGCGTAACATAAAGCTATGTATAGATTAGAAAGATTGCCAGCTTTAGTACTGCTATAATCAGACTGAATCTTTAAGAAACCTTTTAAAGCTTGATCGTATTGTTGAGCATTGAAAAGGGTTTGACATTTAGCTAGCTCTGTACTTGCTTCTATTTCTTGAGGCTCAGACACAAAGTTTCTGTATAGAACAAAACCTACAATGATTACTACTACAGCTACTATTGGTATTATAATTTGTTTTTTGTACCTTATAAATGTAGCTTTAGAGTTGTTTAGAGTATTTTCATTAGTACTCTTTCCTTTTTGATTTGCCATTTTATATTTAATTCTTTATTGTTTTTACAATATAATGGGTGTGTAATAATTAGCGCAAAATTACTTATTTTCCCTCAATTAATAAAATATATATATATTTTTTTTCTGTGTTGCCACAAAAACGGCTACCTTTGCATATATTATATTATTATGCGTTTAGATAAGCTTTCTATAATTAATTACAAGAATATTCAAACAGCAACTTTAGAGTTGTCGCCTAAGTTGAATTGTTTTATTGGTCATAACGGTGAAGGAAAAACTAATTTGCTAGATGCAATTTACTATTTATCTTTCTGTAAAAGTGCTTTTAATCCAAAGGATTCTGAAGTGATACAACATGGAACTAATTTTTTTGTAATAGAAGGTAATTATACTAATGAGCATGGAGATAAAGAGCAGGTTTATTGTGGAATGAAAAGAGGGCAAAAAAAACACTTTAAACGTAATAAAAAAGAGTATAAACGATTGTCTCAACACATTGGATTAGTACCACTTGTTTTTATTTCACCTGCAGATTCTTCTTTAATAGAAGGTGGAAGTGAAGAACGTAGGAAGTTAATGGATGTGGTTATTTCTCAATATGATGCAGCATATATAGAAGCTCTAACACGTTATAATAAAGCTTTACAGCAGCGTAATAGTTTGCTTAAGCAAGAAGAAGGACTTGATGAAACTTTATTAGAACTTTTAGAAATGCAAATGGCAGAATATGGAGAATATGTATTTAAGAAACGCACAGTTTTTGTAGAAGAGTTACAACCTATATTTCAAAATATTTATAAATGTATTTCTAATGACCATGAAAAGGTTTCTTTAACTTATATGTCGCATGGTCAGCGTGGTAATTTGCTTGACATTATTAGGAATAGTAGAGATAAAGATAAAATAATGGGATATTCACTTCATGGAGTACATAAGGACGATTTAGTAATGTTATTAGGCGATTATCCCATCAAACGTTATGGAAGTCAGGGGCAAAATAAGACTTATGTTTTATCATTAAAGTTAGCTCAGTTTGATTTTCTTTGTCGCACAGCATTACACAATACCCCTTTATTATTACTTGATGATATTTTTGATAAATTAGATTCTAATCGTGTGAAGCAAATAATTAATTTAGTTTCAGGTGATGATTTCGGCCAGATCTTTATTACAGATACTAATCGTGAACATTTGGATAAGATCTTACATGGTGGAGATTTTAAGTATAAGTTATTTTCAGTAGAGAGTGGAGATGTGATATTCAAAGAAATATAAAAAGTATGTTTAGACGAAAGGTAGAGACTTTAGACGAAGTATTGAATCTTTTATTGCGTAATGAAGGATTAGAAACCCCACTTTTACAACGACGTTTAATAAATGCTTGGGAAGTAGTAACAGGTGATATAGTGGCTAAATATACTAGAGAAAAATTTATCAAAAATCAGACTTTATTTGTTAAGATTATTAATCCATCTTTAAAAGCTGATTTATCCATGATGAAAACAGATATTGTCAAAAAGCTTAATGCATATGTTGGTGCAATGATAATTGTTGATATAAAATTTTGTTAGATATAATAAAACTAATTTCTATTATCTTTTTATATTGATAAGGTTTATAGTAGGGAATTTAGTAAAATTCCCTATTATTGATTTCTTATACATCAAACAATATTATTTAGTTCTTTTTCCATTTCTTGTTGCATTTGAAAGGCCTTTTCTCCTGCTATTTTAGCATAATTTTCTGTACTATCAGCATAGATAATGCCACGTGACGAATTTACTAATAAGCCACAGTCTTTAGTCATACCATATTTACATACTTCTGCAAGATCTCCTCCTTGTGCTCCTATACCTGGAACAAGTAAGAAATGGTTAGGTACAATTTTTCGGATATCTTTGAATATTTTACCTTGTGTAGCCCCTACAACATACATTATATTTTCGTTGCTGCCCCATTGTTGTGTCTTTTTTAGTACTTTTTCAAATAGACGTTCATGATCTTGATTTTCAAAGAATTGAAAATCAAGACTGCCTTTATTTGAAGTAAGAGCCAAAATAATAGTCCATTTTTCTTTATATTTCAGGAAAGGTTTTATAGAATCTTCACCCATATATGGTGCTATAGTAAGTGAATCTACATCATATTCTTTGAAAAATGTACGTGCGTACATTTCTGAAGTGTTACCAATATCTCCACGTTTAGCATCAGCTATTATAAAATGGTGTGGATATGATGTTTTTAAGTATTTTACAGTTTTTTCGAAAGCAAGCATTCCCTTTATTCCTAAACTTTCATAAAAAGCTAAATTAGGTTTGTATGCTACACAATAAGGCGAAGTAGCATCTATGATAGCTTTATTGAAAGTAAAAATAGGATCTTCCTCATTTTTAAGGTAAGAAGGTATCTTTATAATATCAGTATCGAGTCCAACGCATAAGAAAGTTTTCTTTTCAAATATCTGAGTTATTAGCTGTTCTCTATTCATGTGTATAAAAGTTTAAATATTTTGATAATTTATATTTATTATAAATCTGCTTCTTTCATTTTTTCTGCATTTTCTGCTACAGTGAGGGCATCTATCATTTCTTGTATATTACCATTCATAAAGCCAGGTAGGTCATGAGAGGTAAAGCCTATGCGATGATCTGTTACACGTCCTTGTGGATAATTATATGTACGTATTTTAGCCGAGCGATCACCAGTAGAAACCAAACTTTTACGACGGTTTGCTATATCATTTATATATTTTTGATGTTCACGATCATATATGAAGGTGCGTAATCTTGAAAGTGCACGCTCTTTGTTTTTAGGTTGATCACGTGTTTCTGTACATTCTATTAATATTTCCTCTATTTCCCCCGTGTTAGGGTTTTTCCAAGGATAACGCAAACGTACACCTGATTCTACCTTATTTACATTTTGACCGCCTGCACCACTAGAACGAAATGTATCCCATTTTATATCTCCTTCGTTAATATTTACTTCAAACTTATCTGCTTCTGGCAAGACTGCTACTGTTGCAGCAGATGTTTGCATACGTCCTTGTGTATCAGTAGAGGGGACACGTTGTACTCTATGTACCCCTGATTCATATTTTAATATACCATAGACTCCTTCTCCAGATATAGCAAAATCTATTTCTTTAAAACCTCCTACAGCTCCCTCATTAATATCGGTTACTGATAAAGTCCAACCTTTCTTATCACAAAAACGCTTATACATGTTAAATATGTCGCCAGCAAAAAGAGCAGCTTCGTCTCCACCTGTACCAGCACGTACTTCCATTTGTACGTTTTTAGCATCTTCAGAATCTTTTGGTACAAGCAATAGTTTTATTTCTTCCTCTAACTTTGGCTGTAATATTTCATTATCACTTAGCTCTTCACGAGCCATTTCTTTCATGTCTGGGTCATTTTCATTAGCAAGTATATCTTTGGCTTCTTTGATGGTAGTTAAGCATGCTATATAACGTTTGCGAGCTTCCATAATATCTCCCAAATCTTTATATTCACGTGTAAGTTTTACATATCGTGCTTGATCATTTATAACATTAGGGTCTGTAATTAGTGTAGATACTTCTTCAAACCTTGCTTCTAAGCCATCGAGTTTATTTAATATGTTATTATTGTCTATCATATATTTTGTTATTGTCTTTTATTATTATTCGTTCTCTGCTGCAATAGGAATATTTTTTGTGTGCAGTAGTATCTTATTTACTTGTCTGAGGTTGGGAAACCTATAAAAATGCTGATTAAAGCCTCTTTAGAGGAATTAAAATGTATCTTATATGCTGTTAAAGTAGCTTATAATGACTGTTATGAATTTCTTTAAAATCTACTAAGTTTTTTTAATAGCATCTTTTATAGTCATATTTATTTCTTTTAATATTCAAACTCTCCAAACTCAGACTTTATAACAAGACTCTTTTGTCCCTCTTCTATATGTCCTACTATTTGCGCATCAATATTGAATGATTTGCTTATAGAAATAATATTTTCAGCTATTTCAGGGGTAACATATATCTCCATTCTGTGTCCCATGTTAAAGACTTGATACATTTCTTTCCATTCTGTACCACTACTTTCTTTTATAGCTTTGAAGAGGGGAGGAATAGGGAACATATTGTCTTTTATTATCTTGCAATTATCATTTACAAAATGGAGTACCTTTGTCTGAGCACCACCTGTACAATGTACCATTCCATGAATCTCACTACGATATTTGTCTAAGATTTGCTTTACTACAGGAGCATAAGTTCTTGTAGGAGAGAGTACTAACATACCAGCGTCAAGAGGGCTGTTTTCTACAGGATCTAATAATTTATATTTCCCACTATACACTAATTCCTTTGGTACTGAATGATCATAACTCTCAGGATAATGTTTTGCAAGATATTTATTAAACATATCATGTCGCGCACTTGTTAACCCATTACTACCCATACCTCCGTTATATTCTTCTTCATACGTAGCTTTACCTGTAGAGCTAAGTCCTATTATAACATCTCCTGGACATATATTTGCATTATCTATTACATCAGAGCGTTTCATTCGGCAAGTAACAGTGGAGTCTACTATAATAGTACGCACTAAATCGCCAACATCAGCCGTTTCACCTCCTGTTGGATATATGCCAATACCCATTTTACGCATATTTGCTAAAAGCTCGTCAGTACCTTTTATTATAGCAGCAATAACTTCACCAGGAACAATCATCTTGTTACGTCCTATAGTGGATGATACGAGAATATTATTCACAGCACCCACACATAATAAGTCATCGGTATTCATCACAATGGCATCTTGAGCTATACCTTTCCATACGTTTATATTACCTGTCTCCTTCCAATACATGTAAGCTAAAGCCGATTTAGTTCCAGCTCCATCGGCATGCATGATGTTACAATACTCTGGATCACCCCCTAATATATCTGGAATAATTTTACAAAAGGCCTGTGGGTATAAACCTTTATCTATATTCTTTATAGCATTGTGTACATCTTCTTTTGTGGCACTTACACCACGCATCATATAACGATTGCTCATATGTTTTATTTGTGTTAATGATCTTTTGTAAATATTTTATTCTTTACTATTCCAAAAATCCCAACTGACAAAGGCTTGAAGTAAAAGCATTTCTAAACCGTTTTTTATAGTTGCACCATGTTCAGCTCCTTTTTTCATAAACAAGGTATGATCAGGGTTATAGATTAAGTCGTAAAGAAGAGTCTTATTGTTCATAGCATCATAAGGTAGCTTTGGATATGTGTCCACTTTCGGATACATACCAAGTGGGGTACAGTTAATAATGACATTATAGAAACGTATTAATTCAGGTGTAACATCATCATAAGAAATCTCACCTGAAGATGGTGTTCTTGATACAAATAATGTTTCTAACCCTAATGATTTTAATCCATAGTTAACAGCTTTGGCTGCTCCTCCTGTACCTAATATGAGAGCTTTTTTATGCCATTGCGTCATAAGAAGAGGAGAGATACTTCGTGTAAATCCTATCACATCACTATTAAATCCTTTTAGTATTGTTTTATTTCCTTTGTGAGTTATACGTATTACGTTTACTGCGCCAATAGCTTTAGCTTCAGGACTTAATTCGTCTATATAAGGTATTACTTGTTCTTTATAAGGAATAGTAACATTAAGTCCTTTTAGTTCGGGATTGGTTGCTAAGATTTCATAGAGATTATCTATTGTAGGAATTTCGAAATTAATATACTTTGCGTTAATCCCCTCATTTTTAAATTTCTCATTAAAATATCCTATAGAGAATGAGTGTCCTAAGGGGTAACCTATAAGTCCATATTTGTCCATACTTTCCTTATATAAAATGAATTATTTTTCTGCTAAATACATCGTACAGATACCAAAGGTAAGCCGATGGAAAGACGCCTTGTTAAAGCCTGCTTTTTTAAAGATATGCATCATTTCTTCTCCCTGTGGGAAGGCTTCTATAGTTTTATTTAAATATTCGTAAGCACTTTTATCTTTTGAAATAATACGTCCATATAATGGTAAAATGGTATTTGAATAAATGTGAAAAAGCTGTTTTATAGGGAAAGATATTGGAGTAGTAAGTTCCACTATACTTAGATGACCTCCAGGTTTTAAAACACGAAAAATCTCTAATAAACCTTTATCTAAGCTCTGGAAATTGCGAATACCAAAAGCTGCTGTTACTGCATCAAAAGAATTGTCGCTGAAAGTAAGATTTAGACAATCCTCTTTTTGAAAAGAGATAATATTAGAAAGACCTTCTTTTTCCACTTTTCCACGCCCAATATTCATCATACCTTCAGAGAGGTCAGCTCCTATGAGGTGTATTGGATTGAGCATTTTAGCTGCAAGAATAGCAAAATCGCCAGTACCCGTGGCTATATCTAAAATATTTTGTGGATTATATGGTATTAGTTGCTCTATGGCCTTACGGCGCCATCTTTTGTCTATGTCCCATGATAGGTGATGATTTAGTTTATCATAGGTTGGGGCAATGTTATCAAACATTGTCTCTACCAGCTTAGATTTTTCACTATTACCTCCGTAAGGTTTTATTTTTTCTTGCTTATACACTATTATTTCCCTCTATACTTATAATTGTAGAAATCCCATAAGGTACAGATAAATACTGACCTTATGAGATCTTTTATATTTTACTTAAAAGTTGCTATTTGCTTTTAGCTAAGTAATCTTTTACATTTTCTTCTATGCGCCTTGCAATATCTCCAGTATATTCTTGCTTTTTAAAAGGTTCGCCAGTGATATGTTCATATAGCTCAATATATCTATTGCTGACGCTTTCAGCATATTCGTCACTTATATATGGCATTGTTTGACCTGGCTCGTTCATAAAATTATGATCAATAAGCCATTGCCGTACAAACTCTTTTGACAACTGTCGTTGAGGTTCGCCTTTTTTTAATTTTTCCTCATAGCCTTCTGCATAAAAATAACGACTCGAATCTGGGGTATGTACTTCATCAATAAGATAGCATTGACCATTACGTTTACCAAACTCATATTTAGTGTCTACCAATATTAACCCATGCTTAGCTGCAATTTCTTGACCACGAGCAAATATTTTCCTTGTCCACTCTTCTATTATATTATAATCTTCCTCAGACACAATACCTTGAGCTATAATCTCTTCACGTGATATATTCATATCGTGTCCTTCATCAGCCTTTGTTGTTGGCGTAATTATAGGTTCAGGGAAACGTTCGTTTTCGCGCATACCATCAGGGAGCTTAACTCCACATATTTCACGGCAGCCTTTTTGATATTCTCTCCAAGCCGATCCTGTTAATATGGAGCGGATAATCATTTCTACACGAAAACCTTCACATTTTAATCCAACAGTAACCATAGGATCAGGAGTTGCAAGCTTCCAATTTGGACAAATGTCCTTTGTTTGGTCAAGGAATTTTGATGCAATTTGATTTAATACTTGTCCTTTGAATGGTATTCCTTTAGGTAACACCACATCGAATGCTGATATACGATCAGTTGCCACCATTACAATGAGATCGTTATCAATGTCGTAAACATCACGAACTTTACCATGATAAACGCTTTTCTGTCCATCAAAATTGAAATTGGTTTGTGTTAATGCTTTCATTTCTGTGCAATTAATTATTTTTATATATCAATTAGGATTCTGTTTTACTGCTATTTCTTTCTTGTCATGTGCTTGATAAGCTTTTACTATGCGTGTTACGAGCTTGTGTCGTACTATGTCTTTAGAATTAAGCTCTATAACACTGATACCTTCTGTATCACCAAGAATATTTAATGCCTCATAAAGACCACTTTTTTGTTTTTGTGGTAAATCGATCTGAGTAATGTCGCCTGTAATGATCATTTTTGAATTCCACCCCATTCTAGTAAGAAACATTCTTAATTGGGCAGAGGTAGTATTCTGTGCCTCGTCAAGTATTATGATAGCATCACTTAATGTCCTTCCTCGCATAAAAGCAAGCGGTGCTATTTGTATAATATGTTTACCTATCATGTCCTGAAGCTTAGCAGCTGGGATCATATCTTCTAGAGCATCATATAAAGGCTGTAAGTAGGGGTCTATTTTTTCTTTCATATCACCTGGAAGAAACCCTAACTTCTCTCCAGCTTCTACTGCAGGACGAGAAAGGATAACTTTTTTAACTGCCTTTTCTTTTAGAGCCTTTACTGCAAGTGCTATGCTTAGATAGGTTTTGCCTGTTCCTGCAGGACCTACGGCAAAGAGCATATCATTATTTTCAAAAGCATCTATTAAAGCTTGCTGATTAGCTGAGCGACTTTTTATGGGACGCCCCGTTACAGAATAGACTATAACATCTTTAATAGCATCAGATTTAACCTGCTTGCCTTTTATTATGTCAAGGATATCTTCTGATGTAAGCGTATTATATCTTATTATATGTTTACAAATGTTTTCGATACTTTCTTCTATCTTAGCTATTTCTTCCTCATCTCCAAGAACACGAATAATATTATCGCGTGCTATAATTCTTATTTTAGGAAAAAGCGACTTTATCATGAGTAGGTGCTCATTACCCACTCCATAAAAAGTAACAGGATCTATATCCTCAAGAATAATATGCTTCTCTATCAAACTTAATATAAACTTTAATGAAACAAAGGCAAAGTTACTATAAAATCCTTATACTCGCAAATATTTCTTAATTCTTAATATTCTTTTAATCAAATCTTGTTACCTTTGTAAATATGAAGAAAAAATCAGCAAAGATAAAGACTTGCGTTATTATAAGTTTTACTTGTTTTTTTTTAGGTTTAGTGTTGATACGCTTAATTTTTCCATCTTTATCAAAGAAACATTATAGCAAATCAAATAATACTTATTATAATAACGGTATAAGTGTAAGTGCTAATATAGGGCATCAAAATCCACCGTTTTTTTTAAAAGCAGATGGCTCTTTAATAAGACATCATATAATAGGAGTGCCCGATTATGACACGAGTTTCCCTGATATGAATAACGTGCAATTACCTTCTGCAAAGAAGAAAGGAGTTAAACCTGTAGAAAACCGTTCGGAAGCAGAGCATCGCAAGCGAGAATTAGTCTTCATAGGATATAATCCTTACTATGAAGTGAAAAAACTTTATAATAGCATTCCTTATTTAGTACCAGATGCAGCTATATTGTTGCAGGATATAGGTAGAAGTTTTATGGATTCGCTACAAATAAAAAATATCCCTATAAATAAAATTTTAGTAACATCTGTCTTACGTACTAAAGAAGATGTTATAAAGCTTAGGTCTTTTAATCGCAATGCTTCTGAGAATAGTTGTCATCAGTATGGTACCACCTTTGACATAGCTTATAATAAATATTATGCTATTACACGCTCAGTAAGAGACGATACTCTTAAATGGGTGCTTGCAGAAGTTCTTAATAATCTTCGTTCTAAAAATCGTTGTTATGTTAAGCATGAACGTCATCAAGGTTGTTTTCATATAACTGTGAGATGAAAAAAGTTGTTATGAAACTAAGCAAGGAATATAAGCTTATGAAAGCAAAACTAATTTTAGGTGGAACACTATTGTTGTTATTTTCATCATGCTCAAATGATAATGTTCTACTATTATCTGTACTTAATGACGACTTAAAGTCCTCAAAGACAGAGTTTGCGGCATTATTTAAATCTGATGACAAAGAAAGTCTTAAAAAAATTATCTTAGATACAGATTTACAAAAAGCAGCAAGGCTGCTAATGAATGGAACTTGGGGTGGTATGAAAATCTCTAAAAAATAATATAATATGAAGATTTTTTTGCATTACTTATGATGCTATGCTTTTCTTGTATGGCATTTGCTCAAAAGAGAACTGTTCAAATAGAAGCAGGTTTTACATATCCGATAGGATTAGAAAAAGATGGAAATAAAGAAAGCCATTTAGGGGGTCAGTCCTAAAACACAGTTGCACCCCTTAATAATGCAATCTTTAAAAATGATAATATAAAAAACAAAAGGAGCATATATCTTATATATGCTCCTTTTATTAGATACATTAATCTAACTTAAAATCTTTTAGAGATGTTATTAAGCTAATAAAACCTTTTTACCATCACCCATTATCTTACCTTCTTTGAATAACCAACCTAAACCAAGAAGCGTTTCCTCTACACTAATCTTAGCTACAGAAGCAATTTCTTTTACGGTAAGACTTTTTTTAGCTGATGCCAAAGCCTGATAAACATCACCTGCTTTGAAACCAATGTTCTCTGCGTTAATTGCCACCTCTACTTCCGCTTTCTTAGCTACTGCTTTTTTAGCTGTAGTTTTCGTTGCAGTTTTTGTTTTTTTTTCTACCATCTTTCTTGTAAAAATCTAATTAAAATAACAATCTTATACCGATGACAAAGATACAGCTAACTTATTAAAAAATGGAAAAAATTAACAAGAAAAGCTTGTTGTCTTCTGTCAATTCGTTAAAAGATTGTTATTTTTTGATATAAATCAAAGATATTTAAGATTTTATATTTAACTTAATTTGAAGCTCGTCAAGCTGAGTTTTGTCAAGTGTAGAAGGTGCATCAAGCATTACATCTCTACCACTATTATTTTTTGGAAATGCTATACAATCACGGATACTATCCAAACCTGCCATTATACTAACAAAACGATCTAAGCCAAAAGCAAGTCCTGCATGAGGTGGAGCTCCATATTTGAAGGCATTCATTAAGAATCCGAACTGCTCTTCAGCTCTTTCTTTAGTAAACCCAAGATGTTTAAACATACGTTCCTGAAGCTGTGTGTCATGAATACGTATAGACCCTCCTCCTACTTCAATACCATTACAAACAAAGTCATAAGCTAAAGCACGTACTTGTTCTGGGTGTTCTTCGAGTAAAGGTAAGTCTTCAGGGTTTGGCATTGTGAAAGGATGATGAGTAGCCATTAAGCGTTGCTCTTCATCGCTCCATTCGAATAAAGGAAAATCTATTATCCATAAACACTTAAAAACATTTTTATCACGTAGTCCTAAACGATCTCCCATTTCTAAACGTAAAGAACAAAGCTGTGTGCGCACCTTATTTGGTTTATCCCCAGATAATATTAAGACGAGATCCCCATCATTTGCTCCTGTTGTTTTCTTTACCTTCTGAAGCTGATCTAAGGTATAAAACTTGTCTATAGAACTTTTTATTGTTCCATCTGTATTATACTTAATAAAAACTAATCCCTGTGCTCCTATCTGTGGGCGTTTTACAAAATCAGTAAGCTCATTAAGCTGCTTACGGCTATAACTTGCACATCCAGGTACAACAATTCCACCTATATAATTAGCTTCGTTGAATACAGAAAACTCACCTGTGCCTTTTAGGTCGTTTATTAATTCTACAAATTCCATTCCAAAACGCAAATCAGGCTTATCTGATCCAAAACATTTCATGGCTTCTGCCCAAGGCATTTGTTCTAATTTAGGAAGTTCTACTCCACGAATCTCTCTAAATAAAACACGGCACATTTCCTCAAACATGTTAATAACGTCATTCTGATCTACAAAAGACATTTCGCAATCAACCTGTGTAAATTCTGGTTGCCGGTCTGCACGTAAGTCCTCATCACGGAAACACTTTGCTATCTGAAAGTATCTATCAAACCCTGCAATCATTAATAGCTGTTTTAGTGTTTGCGGACTTTGTGGTAAAGCATAAAACTGTCCTGGATTCATACGTGAAGGCACAACAAAATCGCGTGCTCCTTCAGGCGTAGATCCTATAAGTATAGGTGTCTCTACTTCTATGAAATCTTGAGAATCTAAAAAATTGCGTATCATTATAGTCATCTTATGGCGAAGCTCTATATTTTTACGTACAGCTGCACGTCTAAGATCTAAATAGCGATATTTCATACGCAATTCATCGCCACCATCAGTATTATCTTCTATGGTAAAAGGTGGAGTTAAGGCAGGGCTTAAAACATTGAGCTCTTTTACAATAATTTCTATATCTCCTGTATCAATCTTATTATTTTTGCTATGGCGTTCATTTACTATACCCTTTATTTGAACACAATATTCACGCCCTAACTTATTAGCTTCTTCGCAAAGATCAGCATTATCAGCTTCATTAAAAACTAACTGTGTAATACCATAGCGATCGCGTAAATCAATAAAGGTCATACCACCCATTTTCCTTGAACGCTGCACCCATCCAGACAGCGTTACCTCTTTACCTGTATCGGTAAGACGAAGCTCACCACAAGTTTTTGTACGATACATAAGCTATATATGTTTTATTTATTACTCTTTGTTTGCAAAGTTAATAAGTTTATATTGAAATTAAGAAATTTATTTAGTAAGATATATTATCATGCCTATATAATATAATAAGCATATATTCTTAATTAATATTTCCTATTATAGTATTACTTGTACTATTCTTTGCATATTTGTACCTAAATAAGTACTTTTGTACGGTAAAAGGATAGTTAATATGATGGACAAAGATAGCACTCTTTATTAATTGCACTGTCCAAAAATATAAAAAGGAAAATATGAAAAATTTAACAATCTTAGTAGTAGTTTTTTTTGCTACAATAGCTTGTATGTCAGTAGGGTGTACAAGTAAGAAAACCAGCACTCCAAGTGATAGTACTGTTAATAATTCTATTACTGCAGATTCTGTAGAAGATGTAGATTCTGCTTCAAATGTTATTGCAGAAACTCCTATGCCAAAGGCTGCAGATCAGTTATTTGATGATTTCTTTTTTAATTTTATTGCAAATAAGAAATTGCAGCATAATCGTATAAAGTTTCCTTTATTTGCTAATAAATTTGGGAAAATTACACATATAAGTGCTAATAAATGGATAAACGATCGTTTCTTTCGTCCACAAGGATACTATACTCTTATTTTTGATAACGAAGATCAGGCTAAATACGCACAGTCTACTGATATTGATTCTGTAATAGTAGAAAAGATATTTTTAAAGGAAAATACTGTAAAACAATATTGGTTTGATCACCAAGAAGGTAAATGGATGATGAATCAAATACGTGAGTTAAACTTTAAAGATAGCTATAATGCTAACTTTCTAAACTTTCTTAAGGATTTTTTTAAAAAGAATGGCAAGGGTATGATAAAGAATCCATTATCATATAAAGGGGCAGATCCTAACGGAGAGGAAACTAATATTATTAACACTACTATTGCTGCAGATGAATGGAATACTTTTTTGCCAGAAATACCAAATGATGTAATTTACAACATTCTATATGGTCAGAGATATAAGCCAGGAAACAAAAAGATACTTGCTTTCAGGGGTCTTGCCAATGGACTGGAAACCGATCTTATTTTCCATTATAATGGTAAGAAATGGCAATTGGTAAAAATAATAGCTTTTTAAAGAAGGCTTTCACTTTTTTTTGACAGAACTAATGAAAAATTATACTCACTATAGCTTGCAAAAACATAACACCTTTGGCATTAATGTGCAATGTAAAAGGTTTATAGAATATTATACTGTTGAGGAAGCACAAGGCTTAGCGCGATCTTTAATATCTGTAGATGAGCCTTTATTAATAATAGGTGGGGGAAGTAATCTTCTGCTGACAAAAGATTATGAGGGAACGGTAATTCATTCAGGTATTAATTTTTTGAAACAAATAGATGCAGAACGTATACAATGTGGATCAGCTTTTATATGGGACGACTTTGTAGCTTACTGTTGTGATCATGAGCTATATGGTGCAGAAAACTTATCTCTTATACCCGGAGAGGTAGGAGCAAGTGCGGTGCAAAACATAGGAGCATATGGTGCAGAGGTTAAAGATATAATAGAAACAGTAGAAGTAGTGGAGTTAGCTACTGGTGATGTAAAAACACTAACTAATGCCGAATGTGCTTATAGTTATCGTCAGAGTAAATTTAAAAACGAATGGAAGAATAAATATTTGATAATTTCAGTAACATATAAGTTAAGTAAAAAATATTCTCCTAAGCTTGATTATGGAAATATTCGCAAGGCTTTAGATGAAAAGAAAATAAAAGATCCTACAGTACATGAGCTTAGAACGACTATTGTAGAAATAAGAAAAGCTAAGCTACCAGATCCTAAAGAAACAGGTAATGCAGGTAGCTTCTTTATGAATCCTATTATTTCTAAAGATAAGTATCTGATGCTTGTAAAGCAGTTTGGTGAAATACCACATTATACAATAGATGCAGAACATGAGAAAATACCTGCAGGCTGGATGATAGAACAATGTGGTTGGAGAGGAAAACACTTAGGCAAAGCAGGCGTTTATGATAAGCAAGCATTAGTTTTAGTCAATTTGGGGAATGCCAGTGGTTATGATATTGTAAAGTTATATCGTACCATTCAGTCAGATGTAAAGCAAAAGTTTGGAATAGATATTTATCCTGAGGTAAACATAAAGTGAGTGTTCTCTTGATATAAAAGAAAGAAAAAAGATGAAACATAATATGAAAGTAACCTTTTTAGGTACAGGAACTTCTAATGGTGTACCTTTCATAGGTTGCAATTGTGAGGTGTGCAAAAGTACTGACCCACACGATAAACGTCTTAGGACTTCTGCCTTGATAGAAACAGAAAATACGCGCTTACTTGTAGACTGTGGACCTGATTTTCGTCAACAGATATTACCTTATCCTTTCCGAAAGATTGATGGAGTGTTACTCACACACATTCACTATGATCATGTAGGAGGAATAGATGATCTGCGTGCTTTCTGTTCTCTTGGTGATATTGATATTTATTCTAACAAGCACACCTGTGATGGGCTTAGACATAATATGCCTTACTGTTTTACTGATCATCTTTATCCTGGAGTTCCAAAACTTAATTTGCATTGTATAGAGCCTCATCAGAAGTTTAGTATAGGCGATTTTGAAATAGAACCTATTGAGGTTATTCATGGTAAGCTACCTATCTTAGCCTATCGTATAGGAACATTAGCTTATATTACTGATATGAAAACTATAAATCCAGTAGAAGTACCATCGTTAAAAGGTGTAAAAACGCTTATTATAAATGGTTTACGCTGGGAGCGTCCACATCACTCACATCAGCTTATCCCTGAAGCTATAGCCTTTAGTCAGCTTATTAAAGCCGAACAAACTTATCTTATACATATGACTGATAAGGCAGGCTTTCATGCCGAGTCGCAAAAGCGTTTACCAGACAATGTACATTTTGCTTACGATGGACTAACACTTCTTTTATAATAATATTATAAATATTACTTTCACCTTATTATATATATAGAGAGAGGTATTTATGAAAATAGTTGTTGCTTTTGATTCTTTTAAGGGTTCGTTGTCTGCGCAAGATGCGGTTAATACTGTAAGTAAGGCTATTAAAGAAGTAAGTCCTTCCGCTAATATAGTTAAGCTACCACTTGCTGATGGAGGAGAGGGCACTACAGAAATATTAGCATACTACTTAAATGCTTCATGGACAAGATGTAAAGTGCATGATGCTCTTATGCGTCCTATTATATGCAAATATGCTATTAGTAAAGATGGTAATATAGCTATTATGGATATGGCATCTGCAGCAGGGCTAACATTACTCTCTAAAGAAGAACGTAACCCTATGTTTACTACTACTTTTGGAGTAGGTGAAATGCTTTGTGATGCTGTTGGTAAAGGATGTAAACATATACTATTAGGTATAGGCGGTAGTGCTACCAATGATGCTGGTATAGGAATGCTTACGGCTTTAGGCGCAAAAATATACGATAATGATAGGAAAGAGGTGATACCTATAGGTGAAAATATGCAAAATATAAGTACTATAGATAGGAGTAACCTGCTCGACTTAAGTGCTATATCTATAGAAGTGATCTGTGATGTAACCAACCCTCTTTACGGACTTAATGGTGCAGCCCATGTCTATGCACACCAAAAGGGAGCTAATGATGCAGAGATTGTTGCTTTAGATAGAGGACTACGGCATCTTTCTACATTCTTTTCTATATCTCCAAACACTTGCGGCTCTGGAGCGGCAGGTGGTTTGGGCTATGCACTATTATCGCTTAATGCGCAGCTAAAGGTTGGGGCAGAGGTCGTTATTAATGTTGCAAAGCTATCTCACCATATATCTAATGCCGACCTTATTATTACAGGTGAAGGAAAGATAGATAGTCAGACACTTTGTGGAAAATTACCTTTCGCTGTGCTTAAAGTGGCAAAACAAGCCAAAATACCCGTTGTGGCGTTGGCAGGATGTGTAGAAGATAAAGACCAACTGCTTATGGCTGGCTTTAAAGTAGTGAAGAGTATCAATGACGTTTGCCCTACTTCGCTATCCATTACTCAACAGATGTTGCCCATAGTAGCTACTAAAAATCTATCCGAAACAATAAAACAACTGCTAAAAAATATCTACACCCTTAAGAAATAAAACAATATAAATAAACAGAAAATATCTATTTTGATAAATAATTATATCTACATAAATAATGATTAGTTGCATTTTAATAAAAAAAGATATTATTTTTTCTTGTTTATTAAAATAATAATATTAACTTTGCTGCAATTAAAGTATTTTTTTTAACAATTATAAAATTTATGAGTAAAAAAATATTATTGCTGCCTTAGTAGTTTGTTTAGCTTCTTGCAGCGTAGAAAAATCAGAACAATTCAGTTTCGTGGGTAGGCTGGGGACTTATGGTCTATGATTTTATGATTTGTCTATAATATAATAGCTTATGAAAACTTTTATAAAAAAATTGTTGTATAACATATTGGTGAGTTATGTTCTTTTAATGATAGGTCTCTATATTAAAAATGGTAATCTTATAAAACTAACAGAAGTAGAAGTTCACTTAGCATACCTTTTTTTAATCATAGCATTTACTTGTACCAATTATCTTTTTTCTTCAGATAAGGGAGATAAAAAAGATGAATAAATCAAAAAAGAGAGTCAAGAGGTTAAACAAGTCTACTTGCCTCTCTTTTTCTTATATAATTGTTCAATGATTAAGTGAATATAAAAAAACAGGTCTTTTTTTTATCAACCTTTTTATTATTATTTATGATAACTTTTTTATCCTATATTTGCCATTTACATAGATAATTTCTATATTTGCACATTGCAAACTTGTTGTGCAACTAATAAAACTATAATAGGATAATGTCCATATCAAAAACAAGACAAACCTTAGTGGATGTAGCACGCCAGCTATTTGCTAAAAATGGCATTGTTAACACCACTATGAACGATATTGCCAAAGCTTCAGGAAAGGGAAGACGCACGCTTTATACTTATTTTAAAAGTAAGGACGATGTGTATTATGCTGTTATTGAAGCAGAACTGGAACGATTATCTGATAAGCTTGATGAAGTTGCTACAAAAAATATTAAGCCACAAGATAAAATCATTGAGCTTATTTACACCCACCTTTCTATGATAAAAGAGACAGTTATCCGTAATGGTAACTTGCGAGCAGAATTTTTTAGAAATATCTGGATGGTAGAGCGTGTACGTAAAAAATTTGATGAAGACGAAATAGAGCTTTTCAAGAAAGTATATTTAGAGGCAAAAAATGATGATGAGTTTGATATAGATAATGTAGAATTAGTTGCTGAAATAACCCACTATTGTATAAAGGGTCTTGAAGTGCCTTTTATTTATGGACGTATTGGGCATGGATTAACAGAAGAAACAAGCAGACCTGTTGTTGCTAAAGTAGTGTATGGAGCTTTAGGTAAAGCTGGTATGAAGCAGAAAAAATCTTTAATAATAAATAAATAAAATAATAAAAGGAAATGAATTTATTAACAGGAAAGACAGCCCTTATTACTGGAGCTGCTCGTGGAATTGGTAAAGCTATTGCTTTAAAATTTGCACAGGAAGGTGCAAACGTTGCGTTCACCGATTTGTTTATTGATGAAGAACATGGTGGTCTTGAAACAGAAAGAGAGATTAAGGCAATGGGCGTTAAGGTAAAAGGATATGCCAGTAATGCAGCTAACTTTGAAGAAAGTGCAGAAGTAGTAGCTAAGATAAAGGAAGACTTTGGTAGCATAGATATACTTGTAAACAATGCTGGTATAACTAAAGATGGCTTAATGCTAAGAATGACAGAGCAGCAATGGGATGCCGTTATAGCCGTTAATCTTAAAAGTGCATTCAACTTTATTCACGCCTGTGTGCCTATTATGATGCGTCAACGTGGTGGCTCTATCATAAATATGGCAAGTGTAGTAGGGGTACATGGTAATGTAGGACAAGCTAACTATGCTGCTTCTAAAGCAGGAATGATAGCTTTAGCAAAGAGTGTTGCACAAGAAATGGGGCCTAAAGGTATACGTGCTAATGCTATTGCTCCAGGCTTTATTGATACTGCTATGACACAAGTATTATCAGAAGAGGTGCGCAAGGAGTGGGCTTCTAAGATTCCTTTGAGGCGTGGTGGTACTGTAGATGATATTGCTAACACAGCAGTATATTTAGCTTCAGACTTATCAAGCTATGTTTCTGGACAGGTTTTGCAGGTAGATGGTGGTATGAATATGTAATATAACCTCTATTAAATAAGGTGGTAACAGAAGAAAGTTGTTTATAAACAAAACTTCTGTTTCCACTTTTTTTATAATATGAAAGTGGCTATTACCACATTATTTATTCATATAATAATAGAAAAACTATGAAGGTTATTTACGAAGATAATCACCTCATTATAGTATACAAAGAAGCTGGCGAAATAGTGCAAGGTGATAAAACGGGAGATCAGCCATTATCAGAAACGGTGAAACTTTGGATTAAAGATAAATATAATAAGCCTGGAAATGTTTTTCTTGGCATAGTACATAGGCTCGATAGGCCAGTGGCAGGACTTGTTATATTTGCTCGCACCTCAAAAGCACTTTCAAGACTAAATGATATGTTTCGCAATGGAAATATACACAAAACTTATTGGGCCATAGTGCAGCAACAACCACTTAAACCAGAAGACACACTTACAGATTGGTTGATACGTAACACACAGCAGAACAAAAGTTATGCTTATAATATACCATTACCTACGGCAAAAAAATCGGTCTTACATTATAAAACCATAAATACTTCTAAACACTATACTCTTTTAGAGATTAATCTTATGACTGGTAGACATCACCAGATACGATGCCAATTGGCAAACATGGGTTGCCCCATTAAGGGCGACTTGAAATATGGAGCAGCACGCTCTAATCCTGATGGAAGTATATCTTTATTCAGTCATAAGATAGAGTTTATACACCCTGTATCTAAGAAGACTATAAGAATAGTTTCTCCTATACCTAATGACAATCTTTGGCAAGCTATTAATCCACACGACGAAGAAGAAGGAGTAATAGTAAAAGATAATGTCTAAAAGATCAATAACTATGAATACTTCATATAAAGAATGACAATATCTTTATTTATATGATAACTATTTATTTTTTATAATAAAAAACATAGTTTTTATATTATAAAAAGGTATAGCAAAAAAGAAAAAATAACTTATTTTTATCTCATTTTTAATTTATTTTTTCATTAAAAATAGTCTATTTTTAGTATATAAACCTTGTTTATATCATAATAAGATATTAACCTTTTATGATCAATAGGTAATGTTATTATGCTGAAAATAAGTATAAATAAAAGAATATTTGTTGGTTAAAATTTTTCTTTTTCTTTTGTTGGAAAAGAAAAAAAATATATCTTTGTAGCATAATTACTATTACTAACTAATAATAAACAATCATCATCTACTATATCATGATGGTAATAATAGCAAAAAGCTAAATGTGAGGAATTGTGTATATATAACATGATAAAAACTTTTTATTTCTTTCCTCACAGGGAGTAAATAAGCATAAGCATGCGATATGTAATGCTTATATTCTCTCCAAGCATTGTTAAAAACCTTATTTTTTACAACAAGGAAGAGTATAGAAAAGATGATATACTCTTCCGTTTTTATGTTTTAATGTTTCTTTTTAGAAAGTATCTTTGTAACTTTGCATAGTAATATGAGTTAATATACACATACGATAAGAAATATTTAGGTGTTAAGGTACTCTATAAAACACATCAATGAAAATTACAAAATATCATAGTATTACTTAAATATGTTTTTTATATTACATTATATATGTAATGTGCAGCAATATGGTTGTAATAGAAATATAGGTGCAAGATGTTATTTATGTACCTTATTTGTAATAGTATTGTCTTTTATCACAAATGGTTTAAGGGCTTCTTGCAAAAGAGAGCTTATGTTTAACGATACTCTTAAAGAAATTATTGTTACACCTCGTTTTGCTCAATACGAAATAATACCACCACAAAAACTAAAGGGTAAAGACCTTGAACGGTTAAATTCTCAGTCTATAGCAGATGCTTTACGTTATTTTACAGGACTTCAAATAAAAGACTATGGAGGGGTAGGCGGTATGAAAACAGTGAATATAAGAGCCTTAGGAAGTCAGCATGTAGGAATAGCTTATGATGGCATAATGCTTTCTAATGCACAGAATGGGCAGATAGACTTAGGACAGTTTTCGCTCGACAATGTAGATGAGATCACTATATATAATGGTCAGAAAAGCTATATCTTTCAGTCGGCAACCGACTTTGGTAATGCTGGCACTATATATATTCATACTCACTCTCCAGGATTCTTAAAGAACAAATGTTATAATCTAAAGGTTAAAACAAAATTTGGTTCAAGTAACACTTTTCGTTTTTCTACTATCTGGGAGCAGCGTATATTGCCTAATGTTTCTACCTCTTTAAATGCTGAGTTATTATCATCAAATGGTAAATATAAGTTTCATCATAATATTGTATCGTTAGATGGTTATACTACGCATGATACACTTGCTATTAGGCAGAATGGAGATATTCTTGCTGAACGTATAGAGATAAACATGTATGGACTTATTAAAAAAGGCTTCTGGAATGCTAAAGGATACTTTTATAATTCTTCACGTGGCATCCCTGGAGCTATTGTAGAAAATGTATGGCATAGGGGAGAGAGACAGTCAGATCTAAATTCTTTTTTTCAAGGACGTTTTCAGAAAGATATTACAAATAAATTTTCTACTAAAGTTTTAGCTAAATATGCTTTTTATTACACGCATTATCTTAATAAAGATCCTTATACTTTGCCCATAGATAATAAATATTGGCAGCAGGAAGCATATTTCTCAATAGCTAACATATATGAAATATTACCATCGTGGCATGCTTCGATAGCATACGATTTTAAGTGGAACAAATTAAATGCTAACACAGCATATTTTGCTTTTCCTACTCGAAACTCACACCTTACAAGTATAGCTACTTCCCTCAATATGCATTACATAAAGGCGCAAGCATCTTTACTGATGACAAACATTGAGGATAAAGTAAATTTTAAGACCTTTAAAAAAGAAGATCCTAAAACTTTTACAAAATTTTCTCCTGCAATATTCCTTAATTTCCCTATTCTAACAAGAAAAGATAACATAAATAAAAAAAGAAGTATATTGCTCAATATTAATGCTTTTGCTAAACAACATTTCAGAATGCCCACATTTAATGATTTATATTATACTGATATAGGCAGTTCTGATCTAAAGCCTGAACGTGCTAATCAATATAATATAGGAGCTTCGTTCGATTATAATTGGCTACAATCATGGGCTAAAAATATACATCTGCGAATAGATACATATTATAATACCATTAATAACAAGATAGTAGCCTTTCCTAAAGGACAACAATTTCGGTGGACGATACTCAATCTTGGTAAGGTGGATATAAAAGGTTTGGATATATCTTCTGCTTTTACATTTACAGCTAATCATAATATAGCTATACCATTATTAATAACATCTCGTATTCAGTATACTTATCAGCAAGCAAAGGATATTACTTCTGTAACATCGTCTTTTTACAAAAACCAAATACCCTATATACCAAAAAATAGTGGTTCGTTTGTTTTAAACTTAGATTATGCACATTTTTCAGTTAATTATAGTTTAATATATACCGGACAAAGATATAGTGGAAAAAACAACACAATATATACTCGTATGCATGCTTGGTTAACACACGATGCGAACATATCTTATTTCTTTAAATATAAAAAGATGGTGTGGAAAGTTATTGTAGAGGCAAATAATATCTTTAACCAACAATATGAGGTAGTAGACAATTATCCTATGCCAGGCTTTAATGGAAATATTGGCATACAAGTGGAGTTATAAAACATATATTTTAATTAATAATTTTAATATTACTTTTTATGAAAAAAACAAGTATTCTTACAAACATCTGTATCCCTGCCAGAATATTAGGTTTGGCACTTACAGTTTGCACTTTATTTACAGTTACGTCATGTACTAATGATGACAACGGATTAATACCCATAGGAAACGGTGAAGGTAACTATGGGCAGTTTCAAACAGAGGAAAAATATAACAATGAAACACAAGGTATGTTTATACTTTGTGAAGGAAATTACGGAAAGAATAATTCTACATTAGATTATCTAAACTTTACAACCGGGCTGTATTATCCTAATGTCTTTGAATCTGGATTTATGAAAGATAGTAAAAAAATGGGAGATACTGGTAATGATATTAAATATTATAAGGGTAAACTTTGGATAGTTATTAATGCTTCTAACAAAGTAATAGTAGTTAATCCTGTTAATGGAAAAATAGAAAAAGAGATAAATAATATAATCAATGGGCGCCATTTAGCGTATTATAACGGATTTGTATATGTTAGTGCATACTATAATGCTAAATTTAATGAAGTTATAAGCAAGGGAACTGTTTATAAAATAAATGCAGATGATTATACTATAACAGGTCAAGTAGAAGTAGGTTATCAACCAGAGAATATGGATATTGTTAAGGACAGACTCTATGTTGCAAATAGCGGAGGGTATAATGGAGGCAATGCTATAGGTTACGACCACACTATAAGTGTAATAGATATTAATACTTTTAAAGTAATAAAAACTATAGATGTAAAATCTGTGAATCTTAATGAATTAAAAGCAGATAAAAATGGTAATCTTTGGGTTACTTCTCAAGGCAAATACGATCCTACAACGTATAGTATGGTAGTAGGTGCTAATATTACAGAAATATCTACAGAAGGTGAAATACTTAATCATTTTGATGTTTCTGCAGCTAATTTGGTTATTAATGATAATAATCTTTATTATACTGTTTCTTCATCTAAACAGCCTGTCCAGATGAATGTTATAAACACAAATACAGGGAAAATAATTGAAAAGAATTTATTAAAGAACAATTCTCAATCTCAGCTTCCTATTACAACTTGTGCAGCTGCTATTAATCCTTCAAATAAAAATATTTATCTTGCTGATGCTAAAGATTATATCTCCGCAGGTGAAATATTTGTATATGATAAAAACGGTAAATATCTTTCAACAATAAAAAATAATCTGATAGGTATTACCCCTGCTCATATATGCTTTATCCCCTAATAAAGTATAAGCAATAGAGCAGTACTGATACAAACAAAAAAACAGTGGTAGTATATAGCGTTAAAAGCAATAACTTCCACTGTTTTTTTATATAATACTATTAGTATATACTATAATATAAAGCCTTATAACGGACTAACAAACAAAAAAGTACGAATAAGAGCATAAGACCCAATGCCAGATAAATAACCAACTAAGGCTATCCAGCTAATCTTTTTCATATACCAGCCAAAGGTAATCTTCTCTAATCCCATCACAACTACTCCTGCGGCACTTCCTATAATGAGCATAGAGCCACCCACACCTGCACAATAAGCTAATAATTGCCAGAAGATACCATCTACAGCCATATCGCCTGTTACTGTAACAGGGTACATACCCATACTGCCTGCTACTAAAGGAACATTATCTATAATAGAGGATAGAGCTCCTATTATACCAGTTACAGCATAGTGATTTCCATTAAAGGTTATATTTAATCCCTTACCTACTTGCTCTAAAGCACCAATTTCTTCAAGGCAAGCAACAGCCATTAATATGCCTAAGAAAAATAATATTGTAGACATATCTATGCGTCTTAACAAATTACTTACACGCTTAGCAAAGTCTTCACTGCCACCTATCTTTTTATATAAGCGATAGTATAAAACCTCTGTAACCGACCATAGCAATCCTAAAACACATAAAATACCCATGAAAGGAGGCAATCCGGTAAAAGTATGAAAGACTGGTACAAGACATAAGCCACCTACACCAATGGCAAAGATTAATTTTCTTTGAAAACCGCCAAACTCTTTTTCACTTTCATTTTCTTCGCCAATGTTTAAAGATACATCAGTTGCTATTTTACCTTTAAGCATAAACTGAAGTATTAAAGCTGGAATAACCATAGATAAAAGAGATGGGATAAAAATCTCACTTATAACTCCTGCAGCTGTAATAAGACCTTTATTCCATAACATAATAGTAGTAACATCGCCTATAGGTGAAAATGCTCCACCAGAATTAGCAGCTATAATGATTAATGAAGCATAAATCATTCTGTCTTCATGGGACTTAATGAGTTTTCGTAAAATCATAATCATTACAATACTTGTAGTAAGATTGTCTAATATAGCTGAAAGAAAGAATGTCATAAAAGCTATTTTCCACATCAGACCACGTTTCGATTTAGATCTCATGACATTTTTTACCCAATTGAAACCGCCGTTTTGATCAACTACTTCTACAATAGTCATGGCTCCCATAAGGAAAAATAAGGTAGTAGCAGTGTCGCCAAGATGTTCTACTATAACCTTATTAGCAAATGACATTACAGAATGGGCTGTAATGTTAATATCTGGGTGCATTGTTAAAAGAAACTTAGATGGATCTACCATAAATAGGACCCAACAGACTACAAACATTAATAATGCAATAGCTGCTTTGTTTATCTTAGTTAAACTTTCTACAGCGATGAGTGCATATCCTAAAATGAAAACAATAATAATAAAAAGTGAAAGTGTTGTCATAAATTACATAAAAACTTTATTTTGGCGCAAAGATACACAAAAGAAAATACAAGACTTCTAAAATGAAGATAAAAATTAAGTTTCTAACTTTTTTTTTCCAATAATTTTATAGTACATTTGTAACAAAAAGATAATATAAAGGAAAGGTATAGCTTTACTTTTATTGACAGCTTATATGTTTTTAAATGGATTTTTATATCATAATCAGCTTGTTTAAAATAACTTTTCTTTAATCCTAAATTGAACTACAATGGCAGAAAATAAACGCAAAAGAATGGAAGAACTTGTTCTATGTTTGAACAATGCTTCTGATGCCTATTATAATGGTAAAGGTGAAATTATGACCGACTTTGAGTGGGATGCGGCTTTCGATGAATTAAAAAAAATAGAAAAAGAACTCGGAATAATACTTCCCAGCTCACCTACAAATAATGTTAGTGCTGATAATATAACGGGGAAAAAAGAGGAACACGAATACCCAGCCTTGTCTTTAGCGAAAACAAAAAGTGAAGAAGTTCTTGTAAAGTGGGCTGCAAATCGTCCTATATGGCTCTCATGGAAATTAGATGGATTAACACTTGTAGTAACCTATGATGAGGGAAAACTTACGAAAGTAGTAACACGTGGTAACGGACATATAGGTACAAATATAACTCACTTAGCTTCGGCTATAAAAGGAATATTACCAACAATAAACACTAAAGAGCACCTTGTTATACGCGGAGAAGCTGTTATCAGTTATGCCGATTTTGAAATCTTTAATATGGAATCAGAAGAAGAATATGCTAATCCTCGCAATCTTGCTTCAGGATCGCTTACGCTAAAAGATATTAATGAGGTGAAATCGCGGCATTTACAATGGAAGCCTTTTACGTTGGTACATTGCGATCGGACTATTATTTCGTGGGGTGAGCGTATGTCTTTCCTTGATAGTTTAGGATTTAACACTGTAGAGCGAGAGTTTATAGCTATCCCCTCTATAAAAAATATAGAAGATGTAATAGCAGCATGGACTCAACGCGTTACTGATAGTGCAAGAAAAGACAAGCAGCCTTACCCTGTAGATGGGTTAGTTATTACTTATGATGATACAGATTATGCAGCAACAGGATCGGTAACAGGGCATCATGCTACACGTGCAGGATTAGCTTTTAAATGGCAAGATGAAAGCATGGAGACGGAACTAAAATTTATCGAATGGTCATGTGCTACATCTACTATATCGCCAGTGGCTGTATTTGCCCCAGTTGAGATAGAAGGAACTATTGTAAAGCGTGCTAGTCTGTGTAATATTTCTGAGTGTGAGCGTTTAGGTATAGGTGATGCCGGAACAAAAATAATGGTAATAAAAGCAAATAAAATTATCCCAAAGGTTATTTGTGTTTCAAAGCGTATAGGCAGTTTTCTAATCCCCTCTGTTTGTCCTGTATGTCAGTGTCCAACGGAGATAGTAGAAAATGAAAAAAGTGGAACTCGTACTCTTCACTGCACTAATCACTATTGTCCAGCTAAACAACTTAAGAAGTTAGCTCGATTTGTATCAAAGGAAGGGGTAAACATAGATGGATTGTCAGAACAAACTATGCAAAAGTTTATAAATCTGGGTTGGGTAAAAGAGTATTCTGATATATTTCAATTAAAGAAAAAAGAAAAAGAGTTAAAACAAATAGATGGTTTTGGTACTAAAAGTTGTGAAAACCTATTTTCCGCGATAGAAAAATCACGTATTGTAGAAGCAAAACAATTACTATATGCTTTAAGTATCCCTTTAATAGGTAAAGATGTATGTAATCGCTTACTTTCTACTTATTCTTTAGAAGAACTTATAAGCATGAGTCGTCCCACAACTATTGCTTCACAGCAATTATTATTTAATGAGGCTTATGCGGATACAGAAACGATATTTTCAACAATAGCAGGCATTGGACCTGAAAAGAGTACAAGTTTTGTACGATGGATGAGAGATGAAAACAATTATACTCAACTTCAACATCTTTTACAAGAACTTACCATTAAACAAACAACTACAGAGATAAAGGGAAAATCTTGTAAAGGTTTAACCTTTGTGATAACAGGTGATGTGTATCATTATAAAAATCGTAATGAATTAAAAGCATACATAGAAAGTGAAGGAGGAAAAGTTACTGGTAGTGTTTCTAAAAATACTAACTACCTTATTAATAATGATACAGAAAGCATATCTAATAAAAATAAAAAAGCTAAAGAGCTCAATATTCCTATAATTTCAGAAGACGATTTCATATCTCTTTTTAATAAATAAAACAAAAGCCTTATATAGTATGTTATTGTTGTATTTATATTAAATGTTTGTAGTAAAGTTTTTATTTTCTTTTATTATTTGTATATTTGCATTTATGATAAAAAAATATATAAAGTTATGAGTCAGATAAACAATCATTTGGTAATAATGGCAGGAGGAGTGGGAAGTAGGTTTTGGCCAATGAGCACATCTGATTATCCCAAACAGTTTATAGATGTTTTAGGTGTTGGTAAATCATTATTGCAGCTTACACTTGATCGTTTTAAAGACATAATGCTTTTGGATAATGTTTGGGTTGTAACTAATGAAAGATATGTAGATATAGTTCGTACGCAATTGCCTGAAATTTCTCAGAATCATATCTTAAGCGAGCCATGTCGTCGTAACACAGCACCTTGTATAGCTTATGTAAGTTGGCGTATAAAGAAAGAAAACCCTAAGGCAAATATAGTTATAACTCCCAGTGATCATATTGTAACAAATCCTACAGAGTTTAAACGTGTAATAAATAATTGCTTAGAGTTTACGGCACAGTCGGACGCTATAGTAACTTTAGGTATGAAACCAACACGCCCTGAAACAGGATATGGTTATATTAAGGCAGATCTTAGTTCGTTTTCAGCTCGTAATAAAGAGGTTTTTCGTGTCGACCAATTTAGGGAAAAGCCAAGTTTAGAGACTGCTAAAAAGTATATTAGTCAGAACAATTTCTTTTGGAATGCTGGTATTTTTGTATGGAGTGCTTCTACGATTATTAATGCTTTTCGCATTTATCAGCCTGCTACAGCTCTTTTATTTGAGAGAATTATAAATGTTTTAGGTACACCATTAGAGCAAGAAACAATTAATGAAATTTATCCAGAGTGTGAGAATATATCGGTTGATTATGCTATAATGGAAAAAGCAGAGGAGATTTTTGTTCATCCTGCAGACTTTGGTTGGAGCGACCTTGGTACATGGGGCTCATTGTTGGCTCAAACTCCTCATGACCTTTATGGAAACACGCTTATAGGTCCTAATGTGCAGGTATTTGATACAAATAATACTATAGTTCATACCTCAGATGAGAAAAAAGTAATTATACAAGGATTAGATGGCTATATAGTAGCTGAAAAGAATAACACATTACTTATATGTAAATTATCTGAAGAACAAAAGATCAGGCAGTTTTCTGGTGAAAACTAAACGTTTTAGTAAATAGTACAAAGTGAATATAAAGATTAAAAGCATATAGGAATCATTATAAAAGCGGATTGTTTTTTAGGAAGATGTACTTTATTTTGAGTTAATAAATTAATAGTATGGAACCATTGGCTGAGAGAATGCGTCCACGCAGTTTAGATCAATATATAGGGCAAAAACATTTAGTGGGTAAAAATGGTGTATTGAGGAGAATGATAGAATCGAAACATATCTCTTCTTTTATACTTTGGGGGCCTCCGGGTGTCGGAAAAACCACTTTAGCACAAATAATAGCAAATATGTTAGAAACGCCTTTTTATTCAGTTTCGGCAGTAACAAGTGGCGTAAAGGAAGTGCGTGAAGTAATAGAAAGAGCCAAAGGTAATCGTTTTTTTTCTACTAATTCACCAATTATTTTTATAGATGAGATACATCGCTTTTCACGAGCTCAACAAGACTCTTTGCTTGATGCTGTAGAAAAAGGTATAGTAACTCTTATTGGAGCAACGACGGAGAATCCTTCTTTTGAGGTTATTACTCCTCTTTTATCGCGTTGCCAAATCTATACATTGAAAAACTTAGAAGATGATGACCTCTTATCATTATTATATCGTGCCATAAAGGAAGATGGTGAGCTAAAGAAGCGTAATATTGAAATTGTGGAAACATGCGCTATTTTGCGCTATAGTGGAGGTGATGCGCGTAAGTTGCTTAATATATTAGACCTTATTGTTTCTTCAACACTGGAAGATAATATAAAAATAACAGACGAAATGGTGGAAAATCAATTATTGCAGCCTGTTTTATCTTATGATAAAGCTGGAGATATGCATTATGATATTATTTCGGCATTTATAAAGTCAATACGTGGTAGCGATCCTGATGCTGCAATTTATTGGTTAGCGCGAATGATAGAAGGAGGAGAAGACCCCAAATTCATAGCTCGTAGATTAGTTATTTGTGCAGCAGAAGATATAGGATTAGCTAATCCTAATGCTCTTCTGATAGCAAATGCTGCCTTTGATATTGTTATAAAAATAGGATGGCCAGAGGGTAGAATACCTTTGGCAGAGGCTACTATATATTTGGCTACATCTCAAAAAAGTAATTCTGCATATTTAGCTATAAATGAAGCTATTGCCGAAGTAAATAAAAGTGGTAATGTGCAAGTTCCTCTATATCTTCGTAATGCGCCTACCAAATTAATGAAAGATATAGGATATAAAAAAGGTTATAAGTATCCTCATGATTATCAGAATAATTTTGTGTTGCAACAATATCTTCCTGATACTTTAATAGATAAACATTTTTGGCATGCACAGCACTCTCCAATGGAAGAAAAGTTATATCAGCGTATGTTACAAGTGTGGGGAAAACGCTATGAATGACGATATTTAATTTGTGGTATAAAAATATATTATTTTCAAGGGAATTGTAGTTTAAAAATTGTTCTTTTGGAAAATATGTCTATAGATGTTTTATTTTGTCTAAATTTATTTGTATTTTTGCCATATAGTAGTAAGTTGTTTTGATGTATTTTTCTTTATTATGACTGGCTAAAGTTAATACTTTGGTAATTTGTTTTATTATGTTTAATGAAAATAGTCAGGTATAGAATAAGTCATATAAATAAAAAAAGAGTGGAGATGAAACCTATTTTTGTAGCAGGCCCATGTGTTATAGAAAGTTTTGAGCTTCTTTGTCAAGTGGCAGAAGAGTTAGTTCGTTTAAATAACAAATATAAAGTAAATATTATTTTTAAAGCAAGTTTTGATAAGGCAAATCGTACAAGTTTAAGTTCTTTTAGAGGTCCTGGATTAAGCAAAGGTTTGTCCATGTTAAGAGAAATAAAGCAACAATATGGGTTAAAGATTCTTACAGATATTCACGAAAGCTATCAAGCAGATATTGTAGGTGAAATTGTAGATGTTATTCAGATACCAGCTTTTCTTTGTAGACAGACAGATTTACTTGTAGCTGCATCTAAAACTGGGAAGATTATTAATATAAAAAAGGCACAATTTTTAAGTGGTAAGGATATGAAATATCCTGTCCAGAAATGTTTAGAGAGTGGTGCTAAGGAAGTTTGGCTTACAGAACGTGGTAATAGTTTTGGTTATAATAATTTGGTAGTAGATTTTCGTAATATTTATGACATGAAAGAAATAGTACCAATAGTTATTATGGATTGCACGCATAGTGTACAGCGCCCTAGTGCAGGTGAAGGAAAAACTATAGGTGATCGTAAATTTGTACCTGCTATGGCTATAGCTGCAAAAGCTTTTGGGGCAACTGGTTATTTTTTTGAAGTTCATCCAGATCCAGATAAAGGTTTATCAGATGCTGCTAATATGTTAGAGTTAGATAAGTTAGATGGGTTAATAGGCAAATTAATATGATAGTTGAAGAAAATAAAATAGAAAAAGTAAGGTCTTATGCTATTCAATGTATTAAGGAAGAGGCTGAAGCTACATTAGCTTTAATAAATCAGCTTGATGATAATTTTGATAAAGCAGTAAAGCTAATTTATGATTGTAAAGGTAAGGTTATAGTAACCGGGGTGGGCAAGAGTGGAAATATTGGTGCAAAAATAGCAGCAACATTATCATCTACAGGTACTCCTGCTTTCTTTGTAAATCCATTAGATGCTTATCATGGGGATTTAGGAGTAATGACTAAAGATGATGTTGTACTTGCCCTTTCTAACTCAGGTCAAACAGATGAGTTGTTACGTTTTATCCCCATTCTTTTACAAATGACAGTGCCGATTATAGGTATTAGTGCTAATACAGATTCTTTATTGGCAAAATATAGTACTGTACATATTAAGGTTTGGGTAGAAAAAGAAGCTTGTCCACTTAATCTTGCACCAACAAGTTCTACTACAGCGGCTCTTGTTATGGGAGATGCGTTAGCTGTAGCTTTAATGAGGGTACGCAATTTTAAGCCGAAAGATTTTGCACAGTTTCACCCTGGTGGATCTTTAGGTAAGCGCTTACTTACAACGGCACAAGATGTGATGCAGGCAGAAAGTTTGCCTATTATTCCTAAAGAAATGCATCTTGGTGACGCTATTATACATGTTAGTAAAGGGAAATTAGGGTTAGGGGTTTCTCTTGATAAAGATAATAAGGTTATAGGTTTAATTACTGATGGCGATATTCGCCGCGCAATGGAACAATGGCAAGCTGAATTCTTTGATAAAACGGTAGAGGATATAATGACAAAAGAGCCTAAGTCAGTATTACCTATTACTAAAATTGCAGATATTCAAGCTACTATGCAAAAATATAAGATTCATACAGTATTAGTATGTGATGCTAATAAACACTTATTAGGAATTGTTGATCATTATAGATGTATGGTTTAATATTAAATGTCTTTTAATATTCAGAGATTGTACATTAAATAAAAAATGAAAAACATGTAAAATATATGTATAAAAGAGATGTTTTTATAATATTTTCTATTGTTTTAATGTCTTTATTTTTCTTACCGGAAAGTAAAGCAATGATACTTTATAAAGAGAGAGCAGACTCTTTAATAGCATTTCAATTAAGGAAAAAGGGGGTGCATTTTACGAAAAACAATTCTGTAGTATTGCTGAAAAATGGTAAAGAAAAATTTGAAGATTTATTTAAAGCAATAGAACAAGCGAGGTCAAGTATACATTTAGAATATTTTAATTTCCGTAATGACTCTATTAATAACGAACTTATTAAGCGCCTAGCTATTAAAGCTAAAGAAGGTGTTGAGGTTAGAGCTGTATTTGATGGATTTGGTAATGCAAGTAATAATAGTCCTATAAAAAGAGCTGATATTAAGAAAATTAGAAGTATGGGGATTGAAATATATAATTTTAAGCCTCTTAGGTTTCCTTGGTTTCATTGTATATTTAATCGTGATCACCGTAAAATAGTAATAATAGATGGTAAAGTTGCTTACACGGGAGGAATGAATGTAGCCGATTATTATATAAAAGGCACAAAACTAGTTGGTTCATGGCATGATATGCATTGTAGAATAGAGGGAGACGAGGTTAATACTCTTCAAAGGATTTTTTTCAAAATGTGGTATCTTGTTACGGGACAAAAGCTGCATGGAGCTAAATATTTTAGAGGAATAACTAATGCAGAATATATAAAAGGGTTAAAGCCTGATACAAGTGCATCTGTAGGTAAAAAGATGATTTGTATTATTAATAGAGAGCCGCATATAACAAATGATATTATTCGTTATTTTTATATTAATGCTATAAATGATGCGCAAGATAGTATAAAAATTATAAATCCATATTTCACATTAAGTAGAAAATTAAAGAAAGCTTTAAAAAATGCTGTTAGACGTGGGGTTAAAGTAGAAATAATGCTTAGTGTTAAGAGTGATATACCTCTTACTCCTGATTGTGGCTTTTATAACGCTCACAAATTAATGAAAGCAGGTTGTACAGTATGGCTTTATAAAAAAGGTTTTCATCATACTAAAATAATTATGGTTGACGGACAATTTTGCACAATAGGTTCGGCTAATCTTAATGCTCGTAGTTTGAGGTGGGATAGAGAAGAGAATGCTGTAATAATAGATCCTTATATAACTAAAGAGCTTGATACTTTATTTGATGAACAAAAAAAGGATAGCTTTATTTTAACACCTAAGAATTGGGAAACATGGCGCTCTCATTGGCAGCGATTTAAGGGGTGGTTTGCTTATTTATTATCCCCTTTTCTTTAAGTATTAGTTATCTTTTGAAATGATATTATTGTTGTCAGGTAAAAATTTTATATATTTATAAGTATGTGTATAAAGAAGAAAATAACATTTTTGTTTATTATACTGATATATTTATGTTATATGCAAACTATAAGGGGGGAATCTATATGTATTAATAAAGATAAAGACTTATACCTATTAAATATGTTTGCAAAGGTTAATGCTATAAATAGTAATACTAATGAATATATGTATAAATCAAATGCAGCTTTAGTTTCTGAAACTAAGTTAGATTGTGCCAAAATGGTTTTTTCTTTACCTGGTATGCGTTTTATGCAAAAAATACGAACTAAAAAGCCTGTTAATAAACTTACTGTTAAAAGATTGCCTGTAGGACTTGTATGGAATGATAAAAGAAAGTTAATAGAGGGATATATAAATAAAGAAGGACAGTATTCTTATAGTATTTGTATAGAAGATAATGGTAAGATATATAGTGAAAATATAAATCTCATAGTATCTAATAAATTGCAGATGCCAGTTCCATTTATGGGTTGGTTATCATGGAATTCAGTGCAGAATGAAGTGTCTGAAGATATAGTAAGAAAAGTTGTGCAAATATTTAAGGCTAAAGGACTTTATGCATGTGGGTGGAAAACTATTATGCTTGATGATCTATGGCAGGCAAACGAACGTCAGCCAGATGGCACACCAAAAGCAGATGAGAAAAGATTTCCAAATGGTATTAAGGCTTTATCTAATTATATTCATAAGGAAGGAATGAAGTTTGGCTTATATACAGATGTAGCAGAATTAACATGTGCTAATGCTTTTGGCTCTTTGGGGTATGAGGATATAGATGCAAAAACGTACGCAGACTGGAAAGTTGATATTGTTAAATGCGATTATTGTCATGCTCCAAGTGATCTATTAACAGCTAAAAAACGTTATAAAGATATTTATGAAGCATTTAAAAGAGCAGGCAATAATACAGTGTTATATATATGTGAGTGGGGAGAACGTGAACCTTGGAAATGGGGTGCAGAGATAGGGGGAAGATGTTGGCGTGTATCTCAAGATGTAAGAGATTGTTGGACAGGAAAAGGAAATGGTGAGGGAGTGGTGCAAAGCATTAGAGATATGAAGCATTTATCAACATATCAGGGCGTAAATCGTTTTAATGATGCAGATATGTTATGTACAGGTTTGCATGCAACAGGTAAATCTTCAAATGATTTATGTGGTGGAAAAGGACCAGGAATGACACAAGATGAGTATCGTACTCAGTTCGCTTTATGGTGTATGTGGTCTTCTCCTATGGTGTTATCTTTTGATCCAAGATTAAAAACATTTACAAAAGATGATTATGCTATATTGACAAATAAAGATTTGATTGCACTTGATCAGGATCCTATGGGGCAGCAAGCGGATTTGATATCAGAAGATAACGATATGGTTGTTTTTGCTAAAGATTGTGCAAATGGAGATATTGCCATTTCTGTTACTAATATGTCAGATAGAGATAGGGACTTTACATTCGATTTTTCTAAAATACCAGCACTTGATGTTTATAAGTCATATCATGTTCGTGATCTATGGACTCAATCTATGTTAGCAAAGAAAGTGACTTCTTTATTAACTACAAAAGTTGCGAGTCATGCTACAAAAGTGTTTCGTCTTTCAGAAGATTAGTTTTTTGTTGCTTAAGGAAAATATATGAATAAAAGGATATATGTGTTTTATAGATTGAGGAAAAATTAATATAAAGGTTTTTATTCACTAATTATAATTAAAAAAATTGGTTGGTATATTGTTTATATATATATTTGTAACCTAATGAGAAGAATATTTTTCATAATACTATTAATGTTGAGTATATCAATATATGCACAACAAAATGTAACAACAAGTGCAAATGATACTGCGCTAGTAAGACCTATAGAGTCTTCACAGTTACGCGGAATACGTGAGGCAACTGTGGAGGAAAAGGTGTTCGCTAAACAGTTAGCATATCAAATAGAAGAACAAAGGCAGGTGGATAATACTTTACCTATTGTAGATGTAAATAGTCAAGCAATTACATATAATGATATTTATTATCCCATATGGACTAATAGGTTGTGGAGATTACATCCAGGTTTAAATATCAATTTAGGTGCATCAGCTTTCTATAATATGGGTAAAGGATATTTTAATGGTGGAGGCTTCTCTCAAGATGTTTCAATTCAATATGTAACTAACATTTCACCAAAACTCACAATAAGTTTAGGTGGCTATCTTAATCATATTACTTATAAAGGGGATAATTATTTTGTAGGAGGTGTAAACGCTATGTTAGGATATCGTTTAGATGATCATTGGAGTGCATATGCCTTTGTACAAAAGGCTTTCACAAGCAATAATATAATATTTGGATATAATAATTACTATCAGCCTTATATTGGGCAATATAGATGTATGGGAACTATTGCTGGGTATGGGTATGCAGGATTAGGTTATGGCATAATAGATTCTCGATATATGGATCGTATTGGTGGGGGTATTACTTACCAGTGGGGTAGTAATAATCAAAATACAATTTCTATAAATGTAGAGTTTGATCGTTTACCTGATTATAGAAATAATTTCTATAATATACAGCGCTATGATTATCCCACATATTAATAACAATAGAGGCAAATATTATAGTTATTTATTGTTGTATAATAAAATAACCATTCTTATATTATAGTTGTGTTTTTTATAAAAACGGGTAATCAAAAAAGTATATTATTCGTGAGAAGTGCCATGCATAATTTTCAAGCTTAATAAAAGTTTTAACAGATAGTAATATAATACTTGTATGTAAGAATATGGTGTATATGGTAAAAACGAAAAACACCAAAAAGATTGCCGATAGTTTGAAATAATGAAATTATTTTATACCTTTGCTGTGCATTTGTATCTTGAAAAGACATTATAAATCTAATATAAAAATACTATGTAATATGATAATGGTAAAATCTTTACATTCAATTTTGCAGTTCACACCTATAAGTTTTATGTTTCTTTTACTATCGAGCCAGCCTATGTATGCCCAGCAATGGCAGCTGAAGGGGAGGCTGGTGGAGAAGGTAGACAGGACTACTCCTTTGGATGCCGCCGAGATATTAGTAAGCCCTCTTGGCGGGGATGTCACTTCCAGCAGCTTATCGGATGAAGAAGGCAGGTTTGCTCTTTCGCTTTCTTCGGGCAAGTATGTGTTCAGATACCGACAGTTGGGCGATATTCTTAAGACCGACACCCTCGATGTGCAAGCCGACACCGATTTGGGTGATATTCCTTTAATAATAAAGAAATACACAATGAAGGAGGTAACGGTTACCTCTCAGCGCAGAATGCTTAGTCAGAAAGCTGGAAAACTTGTATATTTAGTTCAGAACAGTCCTTTTGCCCAGGGGTTCAGTACACGCGATTTACTTCATAATATCCCTCGCATAGACCCGACAAGCGAGGAGATAAAGATAATAGGCAAGAGCAATGTTCTTGTATTGGTGGACGGACACAGGGTTAATTTGGAGGGAAAGGATTTGGATATGTATTTGCGTACGTTACCCTCTGAGAACATTAGTAAAATAGAACTCATTACAAATCCTTCAGCCAGATTTGATGCTGCGGGTAACAGTGGAGTGCTGAACATTATCCTAAAAAGCAAGCCAGTAGGTTTTGATGGAAAAATTCACACCTTGCTGACACAACGCACTCATTTTGCAGCCGAGGAGGGAGCTGACTTGTCGTTCTCATCAGGTAATTTTTCGGTAGAGTACAAAGTCGACAACTCCAATGAGAAACGCCCTCAGAAGATGGAAAGTTCTTACATCTATCCGACATACACACGTGTTACGAACGATTATACTCTTAACCGCTATGACATATTGAGCCAGAATCTTAATAGCAGCTATCAAATAGGGCATGTAAAAATAGGATTCTTTTCCACTCTCAACCGTTCCCGTAATAAGGGCTTTCACAGGGGCGAAATGAACTTCAGTGATGGTTCTTATCCGTCGAACACCTATTCGGAGCAGACTCACGACAAGTATCGTTTGGAAACGATTTCCCCTTATGTGGAATGGAAGCTGGACAGCATAGGTAAGAAGCTAACGCTGAATTATAATTACATTCATTTAAGCGATGATGTCAACCATGTGTACGATTCCGGCTCGGCTCACCTCTTTTCGAGCAGTTGGGACAATTACAGCAATGTGGTGAATACTCTCAGCGCAGACTTAAACCTTCCCTTTACGTGGCTGAACTTTGAGGTGGGTGGCAAGTACTCCCATTTCAGAACGAACAACATTTCGGATTACGGAGGCAGCAATGGTTTCTTGTTCAAGGAAACAATAACGGCCCTCTATGCAGATGTTTACCGGAACTTTGGTCCTTTTTATGCCAAGGCAGGGTTACGCTATGAGCATACAAGCAATAATGGGATAACGCTTGGCGGTTTAACCGTTTCCAATAAATATCATCATTGGTTTCCGTTCGCAGAGCTTTCCTATAATACTTCCGACGACCATTCCTTCTCTTTAGGATATAGCAAGCGAGTTGACCGGCCAAGTATGAACAATATGAATCCCACAAAGGTTTATCGCGACACTTATTCTTACTCGGAAGGAAATGACAGGCTTGTTCCGTCCATCATGGACAATTTAGAGTTTAACTATGTCTTTAAGGGAAACCTTAATGTAGATTTGTACTACTATCACACTTCTGACGCCATACAGAGCCTGAGACAAGTGGTTGATGATTTATATACCAAGTATTATCCCAAGAACTGCCTAACCATAAACACCTACGGCGGAGATGTTAGTTATAATTTCTCGTGGGGTAAATTCAACTTGTATACAAGTGCTTCTATGTACTATCTGAAGGCCAAGTCTATGGCAGAAGAACTGGATGATTCGGATTTGAAGAGCTTGAACACGACTCTCTCTGCAAATTTTAGTTATCGCTACAAGGCTATGACCATTTTTGCAAATTATTATCATGTATTTCCGGGCATGGAAGAATCTTTTCATACCGGGAATATCGATTGCTTAGGTTTGGGCTGCAAAATCAATCTCCTAAAGAATAAGCTCTTGCTGAATGTTCTGGCGCAGGATATCTTTGGAGGTACCAAAGCTCATAACCGAGTGGCATACAACGATTATATGTTCAGAAATAACATAGATAATGACAATACTTCGTTACGTGTAGGGTTAACGTATAATTTTGGAAAGCGTAAAGCCAAACGAACGGATGTAAATATCAATAACAGCGAAATGAATCGCCTGCCGAATATTAAGAAATAAAAATAAGAGAGATGAAAATTATTCAAAGTTTTTGGACTGGCAATAAAAATAATAATATAAAAAAACAAAAGGAGCATATATAAAATATACGCTCCTTTTATTAGATACATTAATCTAACTTAAAATCTTTTAGAGATGTTATTAAGCTAATAAAACCTTTTTACCATCACCCATTATCTTACCTTCTTTGAATAACCAACCTACACCAAGAAGCGTTTCCTCTACACTAATCTTAGCTACAGAAGCAATTTCTTTTACGGTAAGACTTTTTTTAGCTGATGCTAAAGCCTGATAAACATCACCTGCTTTGAAACCAATGTTCTCTGCGTTAATTGCTACCTCTACTTCCGCTTTCTTAGCTACTGCTTTTTTAGCTGTAGTTTTTGTTGTAGTTTTTGTTTTTTTTTT
>NZ_ADFQ01000067.1:0-1073 GCF_000177355.1 Prevotella amnii CRIS 21A-A | reverse complement strand
GTTGCGTCCGCTGACAATCATTACAGTCTCGTCTTTCGGAGCACTACCTTTAGCAGCTGTCGTTACCACACCGTCTTTCTTCACCTGAATGGGACGCCCGAAGCCATCCACGAAGGTTACAGTCTCCATATCATCGCTTGGGTGCTGTATGTCGTAATGTTTGGTCACTGCGTAAGCAGGTGCTGTAATGCCGTTGGTGCCGAAAGTAGCCTTAGGCTGATAGTCAAAGGCAATGATGTAAGGCACACCTGTTGCCAACTCATTAGGACCACGCACGGCTTTAACACGTCCGAGGTTGTCTATTTCCGTTTCATAATAGAAGTGGTTGAGATCCATACGGCGGAGTGCCATACCATAGCGGTAGTCGAAGTTGGCAGCCTCGCTACGGTAGCCAAAGGCATCGTCTATGCGCTCCACATACATATTCATCACCGGCTCGTAGCGGTAGGTATACCACATGCGTTGCCCCTTGGCGTTGGCAGGGAGCATGGTCTTGGTGATGTTGCCGTAGGCATCATAGGTATAATCGGACACGGCTTCTCCGCTACCGAGTTGCCGGCGGATTTGCGTGATATGGTCGGCATAGTTCATGTCGTAGGTAGCCGTAACATGGTGATAGGTTTTGCCGTCACCGCCCGTAACCGTTACATCGGTCGGTAGTCCGAAGATATGCTTACCCTCGTTGGAGGTGTACTGTATGGCTGTCTGGTAATCGAAACCGCCCGTGCCGTTCTCACCCAACTTGCCCTTGTCGCTGAATTTATAGGATTTGAGTTCACCGTGATAGCCTGTGAGGTAATACTCGTTCCAAGCCTCAGAGGTGGTGATACCGTTTGTCTGTCCCTCGTACTGCATGCTGGCAGTATAGCGGAGCGGAACGAAAGCAGAGGCACGGTCGCTGCATAGCTGTTGTTGCTTGGTGAAGGTGTACTTGTCACCATCGGCAGAGAGGTAGTAGCCGTCGTACTCATTGCGGGTCTCGGTGTATTTCTTGCCTTCGGCATCTTCTACGGAAGTACTAAGTTCGTTGCCTTGTGCGTAGTAGGTAGACACGTCGTAGAGTTGTACTGCCA
>NZ_ADFQ01000068.1:0-635 GCF_000177355.1 Prevotella amnii CRIS 21A-A | reverse complement strand
CCCAAGTTTAACACCCACTTTCGCCTAATTGTTACTGTTACCGTACTTTCCTCGTTTTTCTTATGAGTTCTGTGTCCTACAAATTTTATTCTTTTTGAATGGTGAGTGTTTTAATTTCAACTTATCGTATATCTGTTTTGCTTGCTTCGAAGGACTACTGCATTGGCGCATCTCAATAGTTTCACCTAACGGGTTCTTCCCTTTTGTGGTAACGAGTTTTTGGGTGTTCATACGTCGTACAATCTCGGTCCAGTAACAGGATTCTCCTTCTCGTTTTAATTGACAACGGATGGTGTTTACCACCCAGTAGGCTAATAACCCAAAGAAGAGGTGTGCGTCGCTTCGCTCATCTTTCTAATGATAGATAGGACGGAGGTTGAGGTCATTCTTTAGTTGTCTGTTCGTACATTCTATCTCGCGAATGAGATTGTAGTATTCCCATGTTACACGTTCAGAAAGTGTCCTGATATTGCTACGAAGGAAATAGACTCCATGACCAGATTCCATTGCAGAGAGGTCTTTTATCTCCCAATCTACACGCAGCATCTCCTTGGGTTTCTTCTCATTTTTTATGTAGCTTATCTGGTAGAACTTCGCTATAGATGGGTACTTCTGTATGGCACGTCCTGTACGTT
>NZ_ADFQ01000069.1:0-7368 GCF_000177355.1 Prevotella amnii CRIS 21A-A | reverse complement strand
AAAAAGGAGCATCCTCACGGACACTCCTTACTCACTTTTATAACAAACAGTTCGTTAAAAATGGACTAACAACAAATATCTACAGTAGATGTTTTTAGAAATCACTTGCCACCAGACAATGCGATGAGCCTGTCTTCAATGGTCTTCTTAGTTTCTGTTGCAACATCAAGTGTAGTAGATTGTAATTTTGGTGCAACATAACTTGTAAACTTCTCCATTGCCTGAATTCTATCCTTTGGCTCTAAGTCTCTTAAATCATTCTTAAATTGCTTTGAACTATAGTAATCGTCTGTAATTTCTGCAAGTATATTCCTAACCTTTGAAGAAACTTTGTTAGGAGTACCTGCAACACGCCCACCAGTCTTAGGTGTTCCTGCTGGTCGTCCTACTTTTCTTTTCTCTGTACTCATATCTTTGTCATGATTAAAAGTTAAACCTGTGGTGCAAAGATAATTACTTATTTTCGCACCGTATAGTATAACTTTTAATAAGCATTATAATTATGGGAATGATAGGAGCAGCAGTTGGAGCAGCAGGTAGCATATTTGGTGGTATCTCAGCTACAATGGCTATGAATAAGATGAAAGCCAATGTAGAGGCGCAGAAAAGAGAAAATCAAGATTGGTACGATAGGCGATATAATGAGGACTCAACACAGCGTGCTGATGCGCAGAAGATTCTTACAATGACTCAGGAGAGTATCAAGAAAAATAATAAGGCAGCAGCAGCATCGCAAGCGGTAATGGGTGGAACTGACGAGAGTACGGCAGCTGCCAAAGAAGCCAACAATAAGGCTCTTGCTGAAGCTACTTCAACTATAGCCGTTAATGGAGATAAGCGCAAAGATGCTATCGAAGGACAGTATAGAGAGCGTGATGCAGCACTAAACCAAGAGTTGAACCAAATAGAAAAAGATAAAGCAGCAGCAATTGGGCAAGCAGTACAAGGCGTAAGTAGTGCAGCAAGTTCACTTCCTTTCTAAAATTTAGAGTATGAGTAGTGCATTAGATGATATATTAGGCAATAAGCCTACACCGTTACCACCACAGCAGCCACAGCAGCCGACTGTGGCTAAACCGTTGGTGGATTGGAATAAGGCAGGTGCAGAATACGAGTCTTCAAAGCCTAAATTCACACCTGCCATCTTACAACAGCAGGAAAAGGAGAAAGCAGAGGCTAACAAAATAGTTCCACCGCTTGCCCCTCCTCTTGAACAGGCAAAGCAGGTTACGCCCCCACCAGCCGACAAAAACAAGAAAATGTCGTATGTAGACATGTATAAGCTGCTTAACCCTTATCAACCCCCAACGCAAGAAGAACTCGAAAAGGAACGTAAGAAAGAGAAACGTGAGAAGATGTTTGCAGCTATTGGCGATACTATCTCTGCTTTGTCAAACCTATACTTTACCACACAGTATGCTCCGAATATGTACAAGCATGAAAACTCACAATCGGATAAGGTCAAAAGCAAATGGGATAAATTGAGGGAAGATAGAGATGCACAAATGAATGCTTACATTAAAAATCTCATGGCTGCACAGCAAGCTGATGACGAGAATGCAGAAAATGAAAGGAAGTGGCAGCGCCAGTTAGATATTGACGCTTACAACCAAAAAAAAGATGCCGATGAGTTCCAGTACAAGAAAGACCGTGATAATATTAAAGATGAACAGTGGCAGAAGAGTTACGACCAAAAGGCAGAACAATTTAAAACAACTACAGGAATTAAGAAAGATGCTCAAAAGGAAACAGAACGCTCTCACAGAGCCAACGAGGGTTTGAAAGGCGCACAAATCCAAGAAGCAAAGAGACATAACAGCGTAACAGAGGCACAAGGGGCTGAACGTATCGCTATTTCTCGTGCTAAAGGTTCTGGAGGTGTTTCTTCGTCAGGTAGCGGGAAAGGTGGTAAAGGTAGCAAACAAGAGACAATTAGGTTACACGATGGGAGTGTACACACCTATTCTCCTGATAAAAAAGGCGCACTTACTTCACTTGCACCGTCAATGGCAAAGAAAGCAAGGGCGGCAGCGGAGCGTTATCGTAAGGCTGGAGATAGAAGGAGTTATTCTCACTATATACAAATTGCTAATGCGCTTGAAAAGGCAAAGAGTAAAGACGCTATTGCTGCAATTGTAGCCTCAAATGTAGGCGACTTCCCGACAATGGACGGTGATGTACGCAGAGTGATAGGCGCAACAGGTAGCTTTAATGTAAGTAATTATCGTAGAAAGGGGAACTCAAAATCAAGTAAATCAACAAGTAAACCTCCATTAAACTAATAGATTATGCCAAATAAGATTACATACACGATTACAACATCCGATGGTAAGCAACATCAGGTATCAAAAGAGAATATGGATAAGTACGGCATTCAGTCGTATGCAGATGCCTATAAAGGTGCAACCATTCGTATGCGTGATAGCAAAAAGGGAGATTACGACATACCATTGTCGCATTATAATGATGCTAAGGCGCAAGGGTTGCATGCTTTTTCATTAGAGCATCTTCCTCCTGCACCTGCTAAACAACAGCCACGCCAAGCAGCACCACCTAAGCCACATACTACATCTGTTGTAAGCCAACCTACACGACCAGCAAGCAAGCCTACCACTGGTGGTAAACCAATGACCGCAGCAGAAAAGGCACAAGCAATGAAATTCGTAGCAGGTATTCAGCAAGGAGTTCAGCGCAGTAAACAGCAGTTCGACACAACCATGCAGCGTGCTAAGGCGCAACAGAAGAACCCATTAAACGTACAACGTGTTACTTTGGGCATAGGAGGAACGAAGCCTACAATGACTGCAAACAAGCGTGTAGTGCAGGGAGAGAGTAAGCTAAACGTACGAACAGGAAAGTTAGAACCTACCTACATTACCGAGGCTGGTAATGTTTATCAGGGCGACCGCACACAGGCTGATGCTGAACAAAATCAGATTGATGACGCTAAAGAAGCACAACTACACCCAATCGACCACGAATTAAAGGAGGCATACGCTGAAAGAGAACGTTTAGCACGTGAACTGGGTAGAAGAGGAACAGAACTTGATGCAGAAGCACTTAAACCAAGCTGGCGTGATATACCACATGGTAGTGGCGGTGCAATTCATACTTTCAACTCAGCAACAAGTAATGGACGTTTGGCAGACAATGAATGGAAAGCCTTATTAGCAGCAAAAAATCAGAACCAACAGCGTATTGTTGCACTCGAAGCTGAACGTGATAAGGCTGAGGCTGGTTTTTGGCGTGGTGTAACAGATACTTTCAAGAACCCATCTTTTTGGACGTTCGGTTATACTGATATGCTTGATACTTCTACTATGCTCAACTATGGTGGCAAGAAGACACAGCGACAGAAAGATGCCGACCAAGCGATGATTGAGAATATTTACAAGAACCAAGAGGCGCAAAGTAAGTATGGGGGCAATCGTGGCTTCATGTATCGTGCAGGTGGAATTACCGCACAAGCTATTCCGTTTATGATAGAGTTTGCTGCAACAGACGGTCTTTCAGGATTGACACAAGCAGGAACTAAGGCTGGAGCAAAGATAGCCGAAAAGGTAGCTACTAAGGCATTGACAAAGAAGTTAATCAAATATACTGGTACTACCCTCGGAGACATTGCAGCAGGTGTTGTTATGGCTAATACTACTGGTGCAGCACGTACTGCATCGGATATTGGACAAAGACATCTCGGACATGTAGAACAGGACGAGCATGGCAATTACCATTTTGCTGGTGGCGAAGACTGGGGTACAGCTATTCGTAAAGGAGAGATAGCACAGGGACTTGAATACTATACAGAAAAGCTCGGTGTACACCTTGAAGGCTTACCCATTGGTAAAACTATTGCAAAAGGTCTTGACAAAATCGGTCTTAGTAAGGTTACAGCAGCGTTAAATCGTGCTGGTACTTCGCAGTACGCCCAATTGGGAACCAAAATAATGAACCGTGTAGGAGTTAATGGATATATCAATGAGGTTGCAGAGGAAGAGGCAAACATCGTCCTCAACTCCATGCTTGTTGGCGACAATAAGATGAGCGACTTGTTTGATGGTCGTACACAGGCAGACATTTGGGGTGGTATGTTATTCTCTGTTGGTGCAATGGAAGCAGCTCCGAAACTTGCTGGCGCAGTAGACTATTACAGAACGAAGAAAAGCGTTAAGGATGCCGATACCGTTGCTGCTTACAGAATGACACAGGAGAAATGGCAACCTCTTAGAGACCAAATAGACAATGCTACCAACGAGGAAATGGCAGACGTTGTAAATGGTATCATTCAAAATCCCGACCTCCATAAGCAAGAGAAGAAAGCAGCGTTGAACTATGCAGGTAATCTTATTAAGTTCAGAGGCTTCAACACTGCCCAATCTGCAAAGGCTAAAGAGTTAGAAGAGTCTGGAGCAAAAGATGATGAGACTATCATTCATCAGTCTATGGATAATGCTTATATTCAGGGACACGAGGCAAGCGATGAACAGAAGAATGACATCAAGACACGCTATGAGTATGCTGAACAACAGTTAAGCGAAGCATTAGGCACAGAAGATGTTTCAGGTTATAGCGTTGATGACTTCCTTGACAATAAGGAGAGCCTCAACGATAAACAGAAGCAAGCTGCAATTGACTACCTAAACGCCAAATCTGCATACAATGGTATGATTAGTCAGGTAAAGGACAACATCGATGATGCTATTAAGGCAAGCGATGTGGCTATTGATAACCATACACACGAAGATGGCAATATCTATCCTGCCACTATGAAGGTGGATAACCGAAAGGTGTACGTTGTTGGTGGTCATGCACAGATGAATGATGACGGAACAGGCATTGACTACGCTAACTCAAGTGAAAGTATCATGGTACGTGATGCCGAAACTGGAAAAATAGAAATGGTTGCACCTTCTGCAATCTTATCTGTTGATGAGATTATTAACGCAGAAGAAGAGAAAGCTAATGCAGCGGAAAGCATACGTCAGACTTATGCACAGCAGGAAGCAAATAAGATTGACGGAACACTTGAGTTCAATGTTGGAGACACCTATTCAGTTATTGGAGAAGACAACTCGCAGCATACATTACAGGTAATAGGCGATGCAGTTGATGAAAAGACAGGTCAGCCAATACCAAATATGGTAATGGTAAGTGTAGACGGTTCACAGCAGCCTACAATGTTGCCTAAGGCGCAGGTGCAGGAGATGAGCGATAGCGATAATATGTTGCGTTTAAGTCAGTCGTTGAAACAGCGTGAGGAAGCAAAGGCAGCAGAAAGCAAGTCTTCCAACACGTACAGCCTCAACGATGAGGTAACTCTCACTAATGAAGAGGGAATGCCAGTACGTGGAAGCATAACGGCAGACCAAAACGAAGACGGAAAGTTTGAGGTTTACACAGAAGAGCCAATCAATGGCAAAAAGGTTAATCTGTTCAGCGCAGAAGAACTTGATACACTCAATCCAGATGTTCAGACAAAGGAGGAAACACCGCAGACGTCCAACAATGAATTTGAGGGCGAACCGGCACAAACCGAAAGTGTAGTAAATTTACCACAAAACGCTGAAACAATCAGTGAATCACGTGTAGAAAGTGCGGAAAATTCTCAGCAATCCCTATCAGCCTTTGAGCGTATTCCTAAGGACGAGCAAGGACAGCCTATATATGAACAGGCAGAACCTGAAACAGCATGGGATGCTATTGTAGAGCAGACTGGAGGCGATGAAGCAATGGCGCAGACAGTTGCCGATAATATGGTAGCCGACATGGAGGCTGCCGTTAAAAAGGCTGAGAAAATCAAAACAAAGGGTGGTACTACCATTGCAGAGAAAATTGCAGCGGAGAAAGAACGCAGTGCTGCCATAGAACAGGCGAAGCATACTCTTGCACATTGGAAAAAGATTGCATCAACCAATAGTATGCGTCAAGCTGCTATTCATGCAGAGGAGAACCGTAAAGCGGAAGAAGCTGCACGTCTTCGGAAGGAGCAGAAGGATAAGGAGCGTACAGAGCGTGAGGAAGCTGAGCGACAGAAGCGTGAAGCTTTGAACGGTGTTCCTGATTTTGTGGAAGACAAGGCAAGTGATGCACGTGCAAGAGGTTACAGACGTGTAAACGGTGATAAGGTGAACAGACAAGAGCCACTTGCAGCCGTACAAGGAAAAGATGTGCAGGTAAAGTTCGATGATAAGAATATTCCATCTGGGTATGTAGCACTTATTGACGCTGATGAATTACAGCCAAGCCATAAGAACGGGCAGCGTAATCCATTACACTTCATTGACGAGGCTCAGCCAAAGGAGCGTAAGGACGATGCAAGTAAGGAGGCAGCACGTAAGATTGCATCAAATATTCGTCCCGAGGAAATAACATCGTCTGTTACTGCATATACAGGTGCGCCAACGGTAAACAGCCGTGGCGAGGTTATTCAGGGTAATAACAGAAGTGCTGCCTTAAAAGAGATGTGGGCAGCATACAAAGACAAGGGTGAGAAATATAAACAGTACTTAATAGACCATGCAGCAGAATTGGGACTTAATTCTGATAAGGTCAGAGCTATGGAGAAACCTATACTCGTTAATATGCTTGATGTGAACGATGATGATGCCATTGCACTGGGTCAATTCGTGGCAAGCGACACTGAAAGCGGAGGTGTAGAACGCATCAAGCATAAGAATGTAGTGAAGAAGTTGGGCGATAAGATGAAGAATTTTGCAAGTCTTCTTTTACGTACTACAGATGAAGATATGTCTTTCTCTGAACTTATAGACCGCAATGGCGTTGATGTGCTAAAGTGGATGAATGCCAATGGCTCAATTACTCCCACACAGTATAAGAGTGCATTTGATAGCAAAGGTAATTTGACGGCAGAAGCCAAGAATGACCTTAAAGGCGTAATGTATCAGAGCATCTTCGAGGGTGGCAGTACGCAACTCGAAGAAATGTTCAATGCTTTACCAGTCAAGGCGCAAAAGGCTATCCTAGCAACTACTTATAGAGATTATGACAGTCCACAGAGTGAACGCATGGTAGAGGAAATTCAAAACTCTATCATGGCTTATTATGCCCTTTCGCATGATACTCAGTTTATGGCTGCAACCAATCACAAGGATGCTCGTATGGCTGTTGAGGCATGGCAGCGCCAGTATGCTATTGATGATAATACAGGCGAAAGCTATCTTCCAGCAGAGAAATATAGTAACTTTGCGCTGTTGCTTGCTACAATGTATAAGGGCGATAATCAGAGATTTATACAGGGTACGTTCAACAAGATGTACGACCTTATTCAAGGTACACAGGAAGAAACTTTGTTTGAGCAGCCAGACAATACACCACGTTCACTTGTTGAGGCTATCAAGGAAACATTAAACA
>NZ_ADFQ01000070.1:0-4168 GCF_000177355.1 Prevotella amnii CRIS 21A-A | reverse complement strand
CGAATAAAGTTCTTATATATTTAACTTTCCCAAAATATACTTTTCATTTTAATTATCTTAACTTTATCCCCTCACCTATTGCAATATTTATTATTAATATTAACTCTTTTGTATAATATATTGAAAAAAAGGTATGATAAAATTTGATTATATCAATAATAAGAGTTATTTTTGCAGAAAATAGTAATGAATACATAACGTTAATTAACCTACATTATTATGTCAAAGTACAATCTTACAGAAAAAAAAGAGAAACCTGCTGCATATCGTAGCCTTGTTAGTCCAAATTTGATGGATGATCTCAAAGAAAAGATCCTTGAAATAATTCTTATTCAAAAGCGGTATAAGGATAAAAGTTATTCCGCAAAGCAATTAGCAGAAGACTTAGGCACCAACACTCGTTATATTTCAGCTGTAGTGAATGTAAGATTTCACACAAATTATACCTCTTTTGTTAATAAGTTTAGAATAGAAGAAGCTATGACATTATTGGTTGATAAGCGTTATCAGGATTTAAATATGGAAGATATAAGCGACATGGTGGGGTTTTCTAATAGACAATCGTTTTATGCTTCTTTTTATAAATTAAATGGTATAACTCCACGCGATTATAAAATACGTCATTTAAGCCAACATCCTATCGAAGATAATAAATTTAAAAGAAACGCAAAGCTAAAAAAAATATAAGGATAAGTGGAAAATAATAAAATAAAAAGTGAGTATAATTTTAATTATATAGATGAGCAGTTTGCTGATATCCAAATACTTCGTTATAAACTAACAGGATTTGATAAATTATCTCTAAGCCAAAAGCAATATATATATTGTTTATCACAAGCTACTCTGTATGGAAGAGATATTCTTTTTGATCAATTTGGTAAATATAATTTACGTATTCGCAAAACCTTAGAAGCTATTCTTCTATATTATAAAGGTGAAAGAGATGATGACTTTTTTAACATAATAGAATATCTTAAGAAAGTGTGGTTTGCTAACGGTATTTATCACCATTATGGATCTGATAAATTTGAGCCTAACTTTTCTGAAGAATATTTTAGGAAAATCATAATCTCTCTTCCTAAAGAAGTCTTACCATGCTATAATAATGAATCTGTAAACGAGCTTTTAGAAAAAATAATACCCATAATATTTGATCCTAAAATATTACCCAAACGCATTAATAAAAAAGATGGATGCGACCTCATTAAGAGTTCTGCTTGTAATTATTACGAAGGAGTTTCTCAAAAAGAAGTTGAATTTTTTTATGCAGAAAAAAAAGCTAAAGGATCAAAAGAGCGACCTATTTCATACGGCTTAAACTCTTCTCTATGCAAAATAAATGGCAAAATAGTAGAAGACGTTTGGCATATTAATGGGAAGTATAGTAAAGCATTAGAAAAAATTGTATTCTGGTTATATGAATCTTTAAAGTTTACAGAAAACGAACAACAAAAAAAAGTAATTAATTTACTTATAAAATATTACCAAACAGGAGATTTATCTATTTTCGATAAATACTCTATAGAATGGTTAAAGGAAAAAGAAGGACAGATAGATTTTATTAATGGTTTTATAGAAGTATATAGTGATCCTCTTGGATTAAAGGCTTCGTGGGAGGGAATTGTGGAATATAAAGACTTAGAAGCAACTAAACGTGCTAATATTATATCCACAAATGCACAGTGGTTTGAAGACCATTCTCCCATTGATCCACGTTTTCGCAAAGAAACTGTTAAAGGAGTTACTGCAAATGTAGTTAATGCTGCTATGTTAGGAGGTGATGAATATCCGTCTACTGCTATTGGTATTAATCTACCAAATGCCGATTGGATACGCTCTGAATATGGATCTAAAAGTGTTACTATTGGTAATTTAACTCATGCTTATAACATTGCTTCAAAAGGAAATGGTTTTTACGAGGAATTTGTTATTGACAAAGAAACTTATGAGCTAATTAATATGTTTGGATCTAAAACAGATGACTTACATACCGATTTACACGAATGTTTAGGACATGGTAGTGGAAAATTACTACCATCTACAGATCCCAGTTCTCTTAAAAATTATGGGAATACTATTGAAGAAGCTCGAGCGGATCTTTTTGGTTTGTATTATATCGCTGATAAAAAATTATTAGAATTAGGACTTCTTGATAATAAGGATGCTTATAAAGCACATTATTATAGCTACTTAATGAATGGTCTTCTTACTCAACAAGTAAGAATAAAGCCTGGTAAAAAGATAGAAGAAGCACATATGCAAAATAGAGCTTTAATAGCATGGTGGGCTATGGACTTAGGTAAAGAAGAAGAGGTTATAGAATTTATCTCAAAGAACTCAAAGACTTATATTAGAATAAATAATTACACAACACTTAGATCTATCTTTGCAAAACAATTAGCAGAGATACAAAGAATAAAAAGTGAAGGTGATTTTAATGCTGCTCGTACTTTAGTAGAAAAATATGCTATCAACCTCAATAAGAAACAACATGAAGAAGTTTTAAAGAGATATGAACAGCTTAATATTGCACCATATAAAGGTTTTATTAATCCTGTTTTAAGACCTATTCTAAATGAAAACAACAACGTCGTAGATATTATAGCAGATTATTCTGAAACTTATTCAGAACAAATGCTACGCTATTCTAAAGAATACTCAACATTATGAATGTAGATATACAAAATAAAATAAAACAAATAAAACAATCTTTTCGCTTCAGAATGAATGGTGTAACATCACAATCGATGCGAGAAAAAGGAATTTTATATAAATTAAACTGGGGTATTCCTCTACCTGAACTTAAAGAAATAGCTAAAGAATATGGTAAAGACTATGATCTAGCTATAGAACTTTGGAAAGAAGATATACGCGAATGTATGATCTTGGCAACACTTATTATGCCTCACGAATGTATGGAAGAGGATATAATAGAAGTATGGATGGAACGTGTACATACACAAGAATTAGCAGAGATATTAGCTTTTAATTTATTACAGTACACAAATAAAGCCTTACATCTTGCCTTTCGTTGGATAGCTTCTGGAAAACAAATGTATGAAATTTGTGGATATAATTTACTTTCAGGATTATTCAATAGATGTATAAAAATCGAAAACCGAGAGATAAATGAATATCTTGACCAGGTAAACTCTTCTTTACAAGATAACAATATTATAATAAAGCATGCTGCTTACAACAGCTTAATGAAATTCTGCAATATAAATAATGATTTTGAAGCAATGGCAAAAAGGACAGTTGGCATTCTAAGTGCCAAGCCCTAAAAAATTACTTCGCTCATTTATTTTTATTAAATCGGACTTTTTATATATTTATAATTTTAATAATCATATCAAATAAATAAGTCAAACACAATTAAGCATTTTGCAAGTTCCAAAACGAAGTGCAATAAAAGAGTAGCCCTCGCCGAGAGATGCAGACGTTCTCGAAGCGTAGCGAGAGATTGTCTGCATCTCTCGGCGAGAAAAAAACAACCAGCAATACAAATAAAAAAAAAGGGAGACCTCTGTCTCTCCAAGATTAATTAACTTTGTATTGTGAAATATCATCAATTAACCTCGGAGCAAAGGTCGCAAATTTTCGCCTTACTCCAAAAGAAAACAGGGAGAAAAGAGATTGCCGCAATCGTCGGCATCAGTCAGTCAAAACTTTCACGTAAAATCAAACGCAACAGCACGCCATCGGGAAAGTATATTTGGACAAAGGCGCACGATATGGCTATGCAGAGCAGAAAGAGAACGGTAAAGAACACCAGGCTCTCCGACGAATTAGTCTGGAGGATTAAGGAATATATCACCAATGATCAGTGGTCTCCACGGCAAATATCAGGTTATCTGCGCAAGAATGATGGGATAAAGGTGTCCCACCAATCCATTTATAATATCATTCATAATGATACAATAGGGGAACTTGCCAAACACACAAGGCATAAGATGAAATACAGGCATCGTCCCAAGGACAGACGTCTTCCAATTAAAGACAGGTTGAGTATCCATGAAAGAAGTAAGGAAGTTGACGGGAAGAGATTCGGAGATTTTGAGATGGACTTGATCGTATACCCTGACCAGCATGCCATACTCACACTGGTGGAGAAATCCACCAATATGCTGCTTATGCAGAAATTGCCATTTGGAAAGCAGTCAAAGCC
>NZ_ADFQ01000071.1:0-8046 GCF_000177355.1 Prevotella amnii CRIS 21A-A | reverse complement strand
AAAAGATTCTATAAATTTATATCTTTCAGATAATCAGCAAAATAAGAAAGAATAAAGGATAAAAGGGTTACGATTTGGAAACGAGCAAGTTTCTTTCCCTTTCTTTATTCTGCAATGCCTCAAAGAACACTTAATTTGATAATGCAAAGATAACACTTTCTGATGAAACCAGTGTGTTTTTACGGAAATAAATTGTAGATACACCTTAAAATTAATCACATCTAACTTTATAGGAAATAATTTTTAGAAGTTTTAGTGTCGTTATTATACCAGCAAAAAGACTTATAATCAACCATTTTACACTGCAATATATGAAAGAGAGAGAAAAAAGAAACTTTTTAAAGAAAAAACCTCCGAAAAATTTGGTTACAATTATAAAATTTCATATATTTGCGAACATTAAAAAGATTAGTACCACCGTTATAATAATTTAGAAACTATTATTTATGGGAAGCAAAACAAAAGATAAGACAGATTATATATTGCAAGAAGCATTTAAACTCTTCTTGTCAAAAGAATATGTAAATGTAACAACTGGAGATTTAGAAGAAGCCACAGGAATAACTCGTGGCTCTATTTATTATCGAACTAAAAATAAAGAAGGACTATATAGGGCTGTTATCGATAAGTTTATATTTGATTTCATATCTGATGCGTTGAATGCGGATATTCCTGCTTCAGAGAAAACTCCATTCTGGACTTATATTGACTATGAATTGAATAATACAGAGAAACGAATGAGAGTGATGAAAGAAAACAGAATTGATAAAAACATCTCTGCGCAATATGTGAATTTATTGGCATCTGCGTCTTTTCATTATAATGGATTTGTGGAAAAATATAATGAAATAGAGATACTAATTCATAATCAATGGAGGCATTACTATGATTTAGGTGTCAAATATGGAGAGTTGAGTGGTAATGTGGAGTCTGATCTGGCAATATCATTGTTCCGTTCCTTGTATTACGGAGACTCCTTTTTACTTGCTATTACGGGTGATGGATTGAGTATCCAAGAATTAAGAAGGAAATACATGTTAATCTATAATGCTGTAAAATAATGAGAGAAGTTTATATAACAAGAGTTTCATCATTTTTGCCTAATAGGGTTGTAGAAAATGATAATATGGAACAATATTTAGGACTTATCGGCGATAAGCCTTCAAGGACACGTTCCATTGTATTAAGACAGAATGGCATAAAAAAGAGGTATTATGCTTTGAATGAGAAACAACAAATAACACATTCAAATGCGCAATTAGCAAAAGAAGCCGTTGTAAAATTATTTGTAGATAATAAAATTCCCAAAGAAATCTCTCTACTCTCTTGTGCCACAAGCACTCCTGACCAATGGATTCCTTCACACGCATCTATGGTGCATGGAGAACTGGAGAATTTTCCAATGGAGATTTTCTCTTCGGCAGGAGTGTGCCTTACCTCTTTGCAGGCGTTAAAAATATGCTATAGTAATATTCTCGCTGGATTACATCAGAATGCCGTTTGTGTTGCTTCTGAATTTCCCTCCCCTACATTAGTCTCGAAATTCTATGATCCTGAATATGAAATAACACATGAGAATCCGGATTTAGATCCTTATATGGCATTTGAGAAAGATTTTCTTCGATTTATGCTTTCAGACGGAGCAGGAGCAGTATTAGTGCAGGATCACCTGGAAGGGGAAAGTCCACTAAAAATAGAATGGATAGAAATGACCTCTTATGCTAATGAACTTCCTACCTGTATGTTCATGGGCGCAGAATTAGGTGTTGACGAACAAGTGAAAAGTTGGAAAGAATTCACTCCGGAGGACATAAAGAATCGTGGAGTAATGCTATTGAAACAAGACATTAGGCTGCTAAAGAAATACATTATCAAATATTGGGTTGACCATATCGAAGCCGTACTTGCCAAACATGATGTAAAAGCGGAAGAGATAGATTATGTCATACCTCATGTTTCATCAATGTTCTTCTATGAGAAATTAAATGACGAAATAGCAGCTCGTAACATTGCTCTGACAAAAGAGAAATGGTTTACAAATCTGACCTCTGTTGGCAATATCGGTTCGGCTGCCATTTATGTGGGACTGGAAGAGCTCATAAGGACAAAAGAAATAAAACGAGGGAGAAAGATTCTTCTCCTTGTACCAGAGAGTGGAAGGTTCTCATATGGAACAGCATTGTTAAAAAAGATATAATAGCCGCCAACTAATTGGTTTAATTAAAACATACTTAATTCAATCAACGAATTAAAATTCATAACATTAAAACCGATATAACTATGAAGAAAAGTCTTTTGCTGTTATTTTTCAGCTTCTTTTTCGGCATTTGTTATTCGCAGACATGGATATCCTTTGAGGGAAATGTTGCGAAAAAACCACAGATAGAAGTGTTAGAGTCAAATAGTAACTCTTACAAAGTGAAGGTCAAATTATTTGGTTTGTTTGACAAAGAAATTCAAAAGTCAGGAATGATTTATCACAAACTCTCTTTTGATGGTTGCGGTTTCCTCTCGCAAGCAGGTCTTCCTGCTCTACCAACATTTTCGCAACTTATAGGGTTGCCACGGCACAAAAAGTGTACGGCAAAGGTAGTGGAAAACAAGTGGGAAAACATTGATATAGGAAAGATATATCCAGCTCAAAAGCCTTTGAGAGAAACGGAAACAGAAAAAGAGTTTTCAATCAATAAATCTGTTTATGCCAGCTCAAGTTTCCTACCTCAACTTATAGAGCGAAATGAACAGCAAATATATAGGGGTGTTGCAAACCATACCTATACAATTTGCCCATTTAAGTATTATCCAAGTACTGACAGGTTATCCGTTTTGACAGAATTCACCCTTGTTGTAAATTTTGAAGAAATACCTTCAATACAAAAAGATGAATTTATAATGCCATCTATTAAAAAGGGAATTTTTGATAACTACGATTTTTTGACCGAAGAATCTTCTTCGTTAGATAATTCTCCATATGACTATTTGATTATAGTCGGGGAAGTTCCTAATTTGTTAAATAGTAACGTATTAAATGACTTTTGCAAATGGAAAGCAGCTAAAGGCTTTAAGACAAAAGTTGTTTCTACTAAAGAAATTGGAAATACATGCGAGAAAATCAAATCGTACATCAAATCAGAACGTGTTAATAATATAAAATATGTCTTGTTTGTCGGAGACAACAATACTATCCCTCTTTATCACTGGATGGCTGCAAATGAACAGACACCAATAAAGAGTGACTATTGGTATGGCTGTTTAGACAATGAAAAAGATACACAAGCAGATGTTTATATAGGAAGGTTTCCTGTAAATTCATTGGATGAGTTGAGAAATATGGTATCTAAGACCATATGCTACGAAAAAGAAGGAAATCAATATGGAAATAAATGTTTGCTTGTTGCTCACAAAGAGTTTGCTCCCAATAAATATCAGGGATGCTGTGAAAGGATAAGAAAGTCTATCTATTCTACTCCTTTATCTTTTACATATGCTTATGGATCTTCTCCACAAAAAGGTGGTAACAATGCAACAAATACAATGGTCATAGAACAAATAAACCAAGGATTGAATATCGTAAATTACAGAGGTCATGGTAGTGAAGTAGATTGGGTTCCCAGTTGGGGAGCTGACGGTGTTCCCTTTTCAAAAGAGCAAGTCTCTCAACTTTCAGGAAAGGTATTCCCTGTAATTTTCAGTATAGCATGTCTTAATGGAGACATTAGTTATGATCAGCCTTGTTTGTTGGAATCCTTTATGCGTTATGAAAAAGGCTCGGTGGCTTTCTTAGGCTCAACAGAGCCTTCTTGGACTACCGCCAATCATTCTTTTGATGAAATTATTTTTAAGAAGTTGTTGGATAAGGGTATTTGTAATTTCGGAGAACTGAACGTAGTGTCACATCTTGCAAATATTTCTCAAGGAGGAGGTGAACCAGCAATCAGCAATGCTTTTATGTATATTTGTGGCAATGACCCTTCTTTGGAGATATGGACAGATAAAACAAAGGCTTTTGGAGAAGTCTCTGTAGAGAACACCGCTTCAGGAGTACGGATCACTACTCAAGGTGTGTATAATTACAGAGCATCAGTGTTATCACCAAAGGGAGAATTACTCTATGTTAAGGAGACTACCACAAATACCCTTTTGTTAAACGACATACAACCTGATTATCAGGTAGTTTTGAATAAACATAACTTTATCCCTTGCATAATCTCAGATGTTTCCAATAATGTTCTGTTTATACAAGATGAAACAATAGGAGGAAATAAAGTTATAGAAGCTGACATCATAAAAGTTGGTACAAACGTAACGTCAACGAAACCCTATGGCGATGTCTTGTTCAACGAAGGCAAGATAACGTTAAAGGCGAAAAAAATACAATTTTTTCCAACTACAAAAACGTCGAAAGCAACTCAGTTACAATTAATATTAAAAAAATAGTAATTATGAAGAATCATCATTTCCTATCGAAACTCGCAGCCATTATGATTGCTGCCATGTTCTCCAATGCAAGTTATGCGCAGATTACCTATTCACAAGGAAAACTTACAATTGGTGATGTTACTCCCCACAAGTTTCTCGGAATGACAATTGGAGGAATGGCAGGAACCTATTGGACCTGCAAAGCCAACAATTTTTTTCAATTAGACCTGTCACCTGCAAGTCCTCGATTAGCAGGTACGGGGGATGAGGTATGCTTTTACAACACCGAAACAAGTACGTTCAATAGCATTCAAGTTGCAAATGTGTACAATTACTCAGATGAACGTGCCAAAACAAATGTCAAAACTATTGACGGGGGACTGAACACAATATTAAATTTGCGTCCTGTAAGTTATACTTGGAAATCAGGCATTGGAAGTGCAACAAGAAGTTCTCATTTAATGACTGTAGCCAATGGTCCTTCTTGTGATAAAAACCTACAATTTGGTTTTTTGGCACAAGAACTTGAAGAGGTCATTCCTGATGCTGTTAAAACAGACGAAGAAGGTAGGAAACTTATTAACTATACTGCAATTATTCCTATACTTGTGAAATCAATTCAGGATTTACAAGGCAAGGTTGAAGAACAGCAAAGAATGCTAGAGTATTTATCAAAAGGTTCTGTTTACAACAGTACACACAAAGAATTAGGTCATATAAACAAATGTGTTTCAGACCAGTCTAGTTCCACGCTGTCCATTGACTTTACACTTTCTCAGCAGGCAAAAGATGGCATACTATTGATTAGCGGAATAGAAGGTGTTCAAGAAAAGAAAATAGAATTATCTAAATTTTCAAGTTCCATTACCGAAAATATTAGTTCTTTGAATAAAGGAGTACACATTGCCACGTTAGTAATAAATGGTTCAGTATGCGACTCCAAACAGTTTATCATAGAATAATAACGACATTTTACAAACCAATTCGGTAACGAGATTACTTTCGTACCGAATAAAAACACATGAGTTACTATGACAGATTTCTTGCAAAAAAACATTATAGTAACTCGTGTTTTTTAATATTTTTAATAAAATGCAAAAAAGACACAAAGATAGATTTCGTTACTTTCAAGAGTTGGCTTGTACAACCAAAGACTTCTATATAGAACTACTGCGTTCCTATATAAATATAGGAGTAGGAACAAAAGTCCTTGAAATAGGATGTGGGGAGGGAGGAAACCTGTTACCTTTTGCTCAAATAGGATGTTTGGTAACAGGTATAGACATATGCGGCTCACGCATAGAACAAGCTGTAGATTTTTTTAAGAGAGAAAATCAGAAAGGTACTTTTATATGTGAAAATTTTATGTTACTTAATAATTCAAAAGATGGAATAGGAAAATTTGATATTATAATACTTAGGGATGTGATAGAGCATATAGAACCTCCTTGTAAGAAAGAATTTTTGTCTCATATAAAAAAGTTCATGACAGAAAAAAGTTTAGTTTTTGTATGCTTTCCTGCATGGCAAAATCCTTTTGGTGGACATCAACAAATCAGTACTGGCTTTGTTTCTAAAATTCCATTCATACATCTTCTTCCTAATCCTCTTTATAAAGCTTTCCTCACACTCAATGGAACTAATAGTGATACTATTCAGGAACTGTTTAGTATAAAACGCTCACAAGTGACTGTTGAAAGTTTTGAAAAACTTATAAAAACAATTGGTTTTCGGATAGTAAAACGGCAATTATGGCTTATCAATCCTCATTATAAGCAAAAATTTAATTTGACCCCACGACTTCTCTCGCCTGTTTTTTCGAAGATAAAATATTTACGAAACTTTTACACGACTTCTTGCACTTATGTGCTGAGAAAATAATTTTTTTCCAATTCGTTTAATTATGATTTACCCAATAGTTATATCTACTTCATATTAGAATACTCCTCAGTTAGTTTTATCGCCTGCATCTGTAGTTTGATGATGGCTTCAGAAAAGGCTTCAAGTTTGCGAAGCATTCTCTGTGCAGTGGTGGTTGAGTGATAACAGTTGAGCATCTTAACAGCTTCATTATAGAGTACACCAATCTTGTGATTTTGGGATATTATGTTAGAGAGTTCACACAAGTATTTTTCATCAGAATTATTTTCTATAATAACCTTGAATGCCTCTCCAAGTAATCTTGCCCTTAGATAATCGCTCTTTGTTTTTGCTCCCGACTTTCGATAAAGATTTATGACCTTTTGTTGGTCTTCGTAGTTGGGTATTCTGATGTGCCATCTGTCCCATTTTGGGCAGGTGCCACATCTGCCGTCTGGCTTGTTTATGTTCTTTCTTTTCATCGTTTCTATATTTTCTAATCACGACTTTGGAGTAATTTTATCCCCTTTTGGGGCAAGGGTCTTTGTGGTACAAATGGCAATTTGTGGTACAAAGACACACCTTGCCAGTATAAAGAAAGAGATAGTTTGTTATGTTCCATAAAGTAACCTTTCTGGGGTGCGAGAGTTCAAAGTTCAAGAAGTAAGTCAAGAGATAAGTTTAGACTAATCTCTTGACTTACTGACTTTATGAGCTGACATATTTTTGACTAAAGTTAATTTTACCTTAGGTCGAAACTAATTTCTTGACCAAAGTCACAATTGACCATTTGACTTAAGTCGCGACTGATTTCTTAACTTAACTCATAACTTACCTGTTTGCGGTATTGGATTATAATGCCTTTCAAGCATTGTCTGTATGTCGCTCTGCTTGTATAGTATCTTCCCTCCGATTTTGTAGAAAGGAAGCGTTCCTAAGTTTCTGTACTCTTGGAGCGTGCGTGTGCTGAGCCGTAATTGGCTGCAAACCTCCTCGCCTGTTAGGTAAACCTCTCCGCCTAACATTGGACGGGCTGTAGAACAATAACGCTTCAGTTTCTTCAATATTCCCTCCATCAACTGTGCAAACATCTGCATTTGAGGGTCTTGCTGTGTAATGATTTCTTTCTCTTCCATAGTTCATTCTGTGTTTGATTTCATTAATTGTTTGCATTCAGTAACTCTGCGATGTCGCTCTCCTTATAATAGCATTTATGCCCAATGATGGAGAAGGGGATTTTACCCGTATCGCGATAGGATTGCAGGGTGCGTTTGCTAATGCCGAGCCTGCGGCATACGGCTTCATTGTCGAGCCATTCGTCCGTTTCGGGCGGATTGCCGATAAGCTGTTCAATACTGTGGATAAAGTCTGCAAATTCGGAGCAGTGCCGCTCCCACGCTTTGCGGTCGATGATAATGAGTTTCATTGCCTTGATTTTGTTTTGATTACTTTATTGTTACTCGGCAAACAAACTGTTATGCAGTCCATTGCCGTACTTATCGAGTGCAAAAGTAAACCCTCGGAAGCACCGCTGCAAGAAATGAGGATAAGCAGGGAAATAGAGAGAAAACAAGAGAAAAGACCAAAGGAGATCCATTTGTGTTATTGCGGTAATGAGATGAGGTGCCGGCTCTTTCCTTTTATTATTTTGTTGTTTTATCGATAATTCGATAGTTCGACAAATCGAGATGTCGAAGTGTCGATAGATAGTTTTATCGATAGATTATTTTGACGATATATAGTTTTGACGATATATAGTTTTGATGA
>NZ_ADFQ01000072.1:0-11437 GCF_000177355.1 Prevotella amnii CRIS 21A-A | reverse complement strand
TATTTTTTTACTAAGCTTAAGTTTCAGAAGAATAAATAGACCTTATTAAACAAAAAAGGAGTACCGCTGTACTCCAAACATTGTTAACCTTAAATCTAATACTATGAAAAACACGTTGCAAAAGTACATAATTAATTCTTAATATGCAAAAATAATATAGACAAAACAGCTTAATAATAACGTTACTTATTGTTTTTTTGTATAAATTAAGCGCTTCATCTTGTGCCCTCCCCAATTTGTTTTTTCAAAATATTCAAAACCTATCATATAATATAAGTTTTCTGCTTTCGGGTTTCCAGTATCTACAAGTAAGGTAGCAGGAAGTTTTAAGTTAGCTGCTTTATTTATTGCAGCAATAAGTAATTTAGTTGCAATACCTTTCTTTCTCCAAGCCTTATGTACGCAGATAGAATCTATATAAAATTCTCCTGCTTTTGTTTCATAAGGTAAAGAAGAGTAGTCTTTATGGTAAGTTTGGAACATTTCTTCTTCAAATGTTTTTCTTAAAGTGCCAACTAATGCACCTTCATAACATACACAAGCCCCAACAACTTCGTTTTCTTCAGTAATTGCTACAAATGTATTGCGATATGAATATTGCGATAATTCTTTTTCTACAAGTCTTGATAATAATTGATGAAAACTATTTAAAGAATTATTTTCACCTATAAACCACTGGCAACATTCATAATTCATAGCTTCCATTATGAATGAAGCTATTATAAAGGATTGTTCTTTCTTTGCTTGTTCTATTTTAATCATATCAAAATTAGTTAAAATATTTTATAATATCTGCCATAAATGGAGTTATTTCACGTTTGTGGATATTACCGTAACGATCTATTTGTGATAATGCATAAGCTATTATTACACGTTTTTTAGCTCTAGATAGTGCTACGTAAAATTTTCTACTATCTTCTTCATATTCTTTTTTTGTCTTATTATATGCATTTGGATAACGTCCATTAGCAGCATCAAATACTATTACATTATCAAATTCTAACCCTTTTGCTTTATGTATTGTAGTAACATAAATATGTTCTTTAATACTTTTACTATTGCAGAAATCACTTTCTTTCATAGTAGAAATATTCATTATAAAACGTGAAAGTTGCTCTGCGAGGGAATTATTACCAATATCTTTTCCTATAATATCCTTCTTTATATAGCGTAAAACATAATCTAATCGTTCTATATTTTCTATTGTTTTATCTGTAACAAAAGAAACATGTGCATTTGTCAAAGCTGTAATTATAGCAGGTTCTTCTATTTTATCTATAGTATATAAATATTGTTTTGCTTCTCTATAAATAGTTCCATAATAAGCTTTTAACTTATTTATTATTCTAAATACTTGCTTATCTTTTAGAAAGTTTAATTGTTGTGAGACTATAGGCTTAACTCTTTTTGCACAATAATTTATTAAGTTTACTGTAGCCCATACATCATCAATTGCTTGATGGCTATTTACTCCTTCCAACTGAAATTTATCGAGCAAATGCTCTAATTTATAAGACCTTAGTGATGGTTCTAACAGTCGTATTATTTTTAATGAATCGAAATATTTAAAGTTATAATTATTTAGGTTGTCACCGGTATAACGTCTTAAGCAATTGTCAAGTATATGGTAATCATAGTTAATGTTATGCGCCATAAGAATGCTATTGTCTGCAAATTTTAAAAATTCATTTAAGGCCTCTTTTATATTTATCAATTCTCCACTATTAAGTTTTTCATTATAAATTTCATATAACGGATTATCTTTTATACCTAATTTAGGTAAAATAGTTTTATCTGTATATATGTAAAGGTCTAGTGTCTTACCAATCTGCTTCCCATTCCTTATCTTTATAGCAGAAATCTCTATAATATCATCATTAAAAACATCTAACCCAGTTGTTTCTGTGTCAAAAACAACAATATCTTGTTGTTGATAATTAGTAAGAAAATCGTTTAAATAAGTATTTCCCTCATATTCTAATAGATCGACAGGAGAAATAGATAAGGATTTAAGTTTTCTGTTAAATCTTCTTGATAACGAATTACTTGATAAAGCTTTAACACCTTTCATCAATCTTGCCCATGCTATAAAATTATGCTCGTTAGATAAAATTTCTAAATGAGATAATAACAGTTTCATAGATGGCTTATCAAATAAATCTTTTCCTGATACTTTAAAATGGGTTATATCTAATTTAGACATAGCACAACTTATTTTATCTGCATCTAAATTAGAATTAACAATAATGGCAGTTGTAGCTTCAGGGTCTTTTAAAAATATATTTTTTGCTAATATTATAACATCCATTATTTCATCTTCAATAGTATTACTACTGATTATTTTTAAGCTACCAGTTTCTGCTACTGATTTATTATCTGTTATAGGTAGTAAATCTTTGTCTATTTTTAATTGTTTTTCTGCATAGGTATTAAAAACATCTAATAAATATTTTGGCGAGCGATGATTTTGCATGAGATGATGAATGTTACCTTTACAACGTGATTTTAAAAGATTAAGAGTATCTGCTTTTGCTCCCATAAAAGAAAAAATAGCTTGTTGTTCATCTCCTAAAAACATGACTATAGAATTATTTTTTTCAGTCAATAAATCTATAATAGCCAATTGCATACCATTTAGGTCTTGCACCTCATCTACTTGTATCCACTTATAATGTTTATTTTCTTTGTTATTTTTATAAACATCATAGGTGAAAAGTAATAAATCTTCAAAATCAATTAAATGATTTTCTATTTTATAATGCTCATAACAAGATGCTAAATACATTTTACGTAAAAGCATAATTATTTTATATGTAAGAGAGCGATCTAAATCTAAATCATTTATATAATCTAAGAAACTTTCAGCATGCTCATAAATATAAATAATAGATTTATCATTATAAGATATTTGTTGTCTATTACATATATATTTTATCAATTCAATTTCTTCCTTAGATAAACATTCTGGATGTAAAAACACTTCAGAAGGATGGTTATGTCTAATCTGATAAATAAGGTGAGAAAAAAATATTATCTGCTGGTATACCCTATATCGTTGATAATCTCCTATTATTCCTTGATCATCTTCATTTTTATATTCAGCTATAATACTAACAGCTTCCTCTTCATCTATAATAGAAGAGTCTGATGGTACTTTTTTATACTCAAATAAAAACTTTGAGCAAAAATGGTGTACATTACCTACTTGTAAAGTAGAAATATCTTTATTTGGGAATATATTTTTTATTCGTGAAGTCATCTCGCGAGCTGCCCTATTTGTAAAAGTTAAACAAAGCATATCTTCAAAAGCTATGCCTTTGGAAAAGGCATATCGTACTCGCTCTGCCAATATATGAGTTTTCCCACAACCAGGAGGAGCTAACACTAAATGGAACCCCTTATTAGCTTGTATTACTGGTAATTGACTTTCATCTAAATTATTATTCATCAGGATTATAATATTTAAACTTTACCTCACAAAATTACAAAAATAAAGCGATTATATCTTATTAATATTCCATTCTTTATTCTTTTCTTGAATATTTCTTTGTATATTTGTATCGTAGTAAATATAGATGTTAAAAATATAAATATAAAAGAGAAATAAAAAAAGAAAACAATGAGAACAATTTATGATTTTTCTGTAAAAGACAGAAAAGGTAAAAGCGTTTCTTTAAAAGAATATGCTAATGAAGTAGTTTTAATTGTAAATACTGCAATAAAATGTGGTTTCACCCCCACTTACAAAGAACTTGAAAATTTATATGAAAAGTATCATTCAAAAGGATTTGAAGTTCTTGATTTTCCTTGCAATCAATTCGGTAACCAAGCACCCGGTACTGATGATAGTATTCATCAATTTTGCAAATTTACTTACGGCACAAAGTTTTCTCGATTTAAAAAAATAAAAGTAAATGGTGATGGAGCTGATCCTTTGTTTACCTTCTTAAAAGAACAAAAAGGATTTGCGGGTTGGGACGAAACTCACCCCCTTTATCCAATATTAGATGAAATATTATCAAAGGAAGATCCTAACTATAAAGAGAAATCTGATATAAAATGGAATTTTACAAAATTCCTTATAAATAAGAAAGGACAAGTTGTTGCTCGCTTTGAGCCTACTGAGAAATTTGAAAATATAGCTTTGAAAATAGAAGAGTTACTATAAATATAATTATTATATTATCTTCATAGAAATTAATAAAAAAAGTATTGAATAATTATTTATAGTAAATTAAGAGCTTTTTATTTAATAAAAAGGGCTGAATTTATCCATATATAAAATGGTATTCAGCCCTTTTCTTTTTAGTTATTTATTGCATTATCTATTTGTAAGAATCTATATTTGTTTACATTATCAAATTATAAAAAGCTTTCGTATATAGATATTTTTTTATAATCTTACAAAGTCTTTACGCGATTTAAATATTAATATTTTATATCTTAAAGCTATATATATATTATAAAAAAATTATATACGATACCCGACACCTAAATTTAAATAAATAGGGTATAGGTTAAAACTAATTGTTTTAAAATCTTTTTTAAATATATTAGAGAAAGTCCATGTAAAGTCTGCATTAACCCAGATGCGTTTAGCTGCTTTCCACGATCCACCTAACTGTGCTCCACAGTGGAATTTGCTAAGGTTATTGCTAAAGTTATAATCAGCTTTACTATCATTTTCAAATTCTATTTTAGCTCCTATTGGTGTGCTTTCACGTAAATAGCCATCTGAGACGTAACCATCAAATTTACCATATAATCTAATAGACCCAAATATTCCTGCACGTATCTTCCAACTATCTGATATACTATAATTTGCCAATACTGGTATAGTAAGCATAGTCTCGTTATAATTTGTTTTTACGAAACCTGTATAATAACCGCTTATACTTCCTTTCCCCTGAACAATGTCAGTATGATAATTCTTCACTGTTGCTCCAGTTCTCATACCTTTTTTCTCAAGCTTTATACCGATGGAACCTCCCCATTTCTTAGATGTTCCAAACCATCGTGTAATAGTCCCTTCTATAGAGGCATTAAGCTGTGGGCTATAGTCTTCTATTTTTCTAATCTCTTGAGGCATAGGTAAAGGAGCTGATCCACCTATATTAACACCTAATTTTAAATCTATTTCTAAATTATTGTTTGTAACAGTTTGGGCTTTTAAAGAAATTGCATTAATTGTTGCAATTAATATAATTATAAACGATCTATATAGCATAATACTATTTTTGTTAATTTATTATTTACTCTGAAAACAATTGTAATTCATCTACATATAAAGTGCTGCCTACTGCACCTTGGAAAGTAGCACCATCACGACTCGATGACATTATAATAGCCAGACTATACTTACCTTGAGCTAACTTGTCTTTGTTTATCACCTTTCCTTCTTCAGCCTTAAACGGAATAGTAAATTTCACCCATTCACTGCTTTCTTTTCTCTCTGTTAATTCTGCTTTTAGAATAATATTACTGCTTGTCAAAGAATTGGTACCGTCTAAATAAGGAGTTTTTTCTGTTCTTTCAAAGAAGACAGCATATATAGCAAAGTCATCTTTCTTATTTGGTACAGATTTGTTTTTTTTATCTGTATAAACATCGCCAGCTTTATATTTATAATACCCTACAAGCATTTTTGGCATTTTGTAAAAGATTTCTCCAAAGTGAGTAGCAAGAGCACCCTTAAGCATCTGATTTTCATCAAAAGTACCCATAAATAAGTTTCCTGCGGCAATAGGCATACCAAAACCTGCACCAAAAGGACCTGTACTTATTGTCTGTAGCTTCACACATTTACCTTTAAAGCCGTTAGGATCTTGTACTGTAGGATAGTGATTAGGATCTTTATCGTTATTCAGCAATAAAGCTAACTTTGCTCCAGCATTGCCACTTCCCCATGTCATACGTTGCCCTGCATCATTCTGCTCATATAGTATATGAAAAAGATTTACCTCATTTCCTGAAGTGTTTTTTGCTTTTTCCCAATCTAAGTTTTCAAAATGATAATTTGTAGCAATATCGTTAGTTATAAATGCTACTTTATACTCTTTTTTCCACTGTTTATCTTGTGAAGTAACAGTATAGCATTGATCCGTAGAAAAATCGCGAACGGTACCACTAACAGGTTCTATTGTTGCCCCATGGGTAAGTGTAAAGGTAGGTGCTATGTTCGTAACATCATTCCAACCATTAATATAAATCTGCACTTTATCATTTGTTATTATTGGCTGACGTAATATATCTACATTTTTCACCTGCACTGAGATAATATCCGCTTCGGCATTTAAAGCCTCATCACTAATACATGAATCTAATAAAGAAACTCCTAAAAACAAAGTTATAGATACCTTTATGGTATTCTTGCTCATCATCTTTTTTATCATTTTAGAAAATATAAATTCATTGCAAAAATACTAAAAAAGAATTAAATATAATGCTTTTTATCAATATTTTTACAATATATAGTATGTTGCTTAATATGAAAGAATGAAAAAGTTAGGGTTAAGCTACTTTTAGAATAATATTTAAATAAGTATCATTATCATGGCATAGAGTAAAGGATATTATTATTATAACAATGTTTGTACTTGTAATAATATTATGTTAGTTTTGATAAACGATTAAATTAAAGTACCTTTGCAAATAGTTTTAATGATAAAAATCAGATATATTGTACAATATATAAAGAGATATATTAGCTTAATATCATGGGTTATTTAACAACAGATAAAAAAAAGATAACAGTAAAAACCATCCTTGCAATGAAGGGTTCTGGTGAGAAGATATCGCAGCTTACAGCCTACGATTATACGACAGCTTGCATCTTAGATGAGGCTGGAGTAGATAGTATTTTAGTAGGTGACTCCGCATCTAATGTGATGTCTGGTAATATGTTTACTTTACCTATCACCATAGAGGAAATTATTTATCATGCTCGTGCAGTAGCTAAGGGTAGTAAGCATAGTTTAGTAGTATGTGATATGCCATTTGGTAGCTATCAGATTAGCAAAGAAGAAGGTGTGCGAAATGCTATTCGTATAATGAAAGAAACTGGTGTAGATGCTTTAAAGCTGGAAGGTGGTATTGAGATTATAGATACTGTGAAAGGAATTATAGCCGCAGGTATTCCTGTCGAAGGGCATTTAGGGTTAACTCCTCAGAGCGTGAACAAATTTGGAGGTTACGCTTTAAGAGCAAAAGAAGAGGCTGAAGCAGAAAAGTTAATATCAGATGCTAAATGTCTTGATGACGCAGGTGTTTTTGCTATAACTTTAGAAAAGGTGCCAGCAGCTTTAGCTGCAAGGGTTACCAAAGAGGTTAAAGCAGCTACAATAGGTATAGGAGCAGGCAATGCAACAGATGGTCAGGTGCTTGTTTATGCAGATGCTTTGGGTATGTCGGATAAGTTTAAACCTAAATTTTTGCGTCATTTTGCTAATATGAAACAGTGTATGATAGATGGCGTACATGAATATATTAAATGTGTAAAAGACTCTTCTTTTCCTTCAGAGGCAGAGTCTTATTGAAAGAAATGTGCATTGTAGCTTTATTTTTATAGCTATGTTATTATAATTAATAAAAAACAAGATAGTTAGAATAATGGATACTCAAAATACTCTTATGCATATTAGGTTATGGAATAGGCATTTTTGGAGATTAGCTTTGTCTAATTTTTTTTTAGCGATATCTGCTTATATGCTTATACCATCATTGGCTCGATATTTTTCCAGTAAAGGTTATAACAATAATAGCATCGGGTGGGTAATGTTATGTTTTGCTTTAGGAGTTTTTGTGTTAGGTGGCTTTTCTGGTTACCTGATTCAGCGTTTTCGTCGTAATGTTGTATGTATTGTATCTATTTTATTAATGACAGTATGTACAGGAGCTCTTTATTACTTTGAAATACTAAAGAAAGATGCAATAAGCTATAATACATTGTTATTATTACGTTTAGTGCAAGGAGCTTTTTATGGATTGGCTCAAATGGTGTTATTGGGTACATTAGTGATAGATACGGTAGAGGCTTCTCATCGAACAGAGGCAAATTATAGCGTAACGTGGTTTGGTCGTTTAGCTTTGTCTGTTGGTCCTTTAGTTGCATTAATGTTATATAGGCAATTAGATTTTGGTAGTGCTTTCTTAGGCTCTTGTATTAGTGGGTTAATAGCGATGTTGTTGGTTTTATCTGTAAAATTTCCTTTTCGTGCTCCAGAAGAAACTATTCATATATTTTCTTTAGATAGGTTTTTGTTAATACAAGGTGGCTGGCTGTCGGTTACTTTAGTTTGCAGTGCCATGTTAGTAGGTATGGTGTTGTCTGTCTCGCAAACGCCTTTATTTTTTATCTTATTAATGATAGGTTTTTTGTTGGCAGTGTTAGCAGAACGCTTTGCTTTTGCAAATGCAGATCTCAGAAGCGAAGGCGTTACAGGGTTATTATTAATAGGTATGGCTATGTTGCTAATGCTTACTCGTACACAGCATGTGGTCGATCTCATTGCTCCAGCTTTTATAGGTTTAGGTATTGGGCTGATAGGAAGCAGATTTTTATTGTTTTTTATTAAGCTTTCTAAGCATTGTCAGCGTGGAACAAGTCAAACAACTTATCTTTTATCTTGGGAGCTTGGTTTAGGATTAGGCTTGTTCTTTGGTTATAATTTGTTAGATATGCAAAAAGAAATGATATTAGAAATAGGCATAGGCATAACAATTATAATATTATTGTTATATAGGTTTTATGTACATTCTTGGTATGTTCATCATAAAAATAGATAAGAAAAGTCTTTAGGTAAATATATTTACCTAAAGGCTACAATTATAAATAAAATTTCCTTTAAATATTTGTTCTACATTCTTAGGCTTTTTATCAAATATACCAAATATAGTACTTCCACTTCCAGACATTTGTACATAAAGCGCCCCTTCTTCATAGAGCCTCTTTTTAATATCTTTTAGTTCTGTATATTTGGTAAAGAGAGGTTCTTCAAAGTCGTTTTTCAATTCTTCTTTCCAAGTACTTATAGGTTGTGAAATAATGTCTTTGCAACATTTTTTTGGTTGTTGCGGTTTTATGTTTGAATATGCTTCAGCTGTAGATATAGCAATGTCAGGTTTTATAAGTGTAAGGTAACATCCTTTCAAAGCGTTAATTTCTGTTTTTATAGGGGTTAATTCGTTTCCTATTCCTGTAGCAAAGGCAGCTTTAGCATTTATAAAGAAAGCGCAATCAGCACCTAATTTAGCAGCTAATTGCTGCATTTCGTCATTGCTTATTTTTAGCTGAAAGTGTTCGTTTAGCATTTTTATCATATAGGCAGCATCTGCCGAGCCTCCGCCTAATCCTGCTTGTGAGGGTATTTGTTTATAAAGATGAGCATGTATACGTGGCAAGTAGAAGTGTTTTGCCAACAGATTATAAGCTTTAACTACAAGGTTATTTTTATCTTCACAATTATTTAGATATGTCCCTGTTACCTTAATATCACAATTTAGCATAGAAGGGAAATCTTCGTGCATTTTATTTATTTCTATAACATCGTGTAAGGGAACTGGATAAAATATAGTTTCAATGTTATGGTATCCATCTTTTCGCTTGTTTACAATGTTTAAGCCGAGATTTATTTTACAACAAGGGTATGCTATCATTACTTTTTTGCGAATTTTTAAATAGGTTGTTTTATATTAAATCATTTTTTTATTTCCCAAAAGGAATAATCTGTTTCATGCAAAGGTAAGAAAACTTATATGAGGAATATGAGTTTTTCATAGTTTTTTTGTAATTTTGTTGCTTATATGGCAGATAAGAAAATAACCAAAAATATAAAAAAGCATCAGGCTGCACCTATAGATAACTCTTATGGGCATTTGCAACCACAAGCAATAGAGATAGAGCGTGTTGTGATAGGAGCACTGTTAATAGACAAAGATGCTTTTACTGTAGTATCAGAAATAATTCGTCCAGAAACCTTTTATGACCCTCGTCATCAGAAGATGTATGCAGCTATACAGCAGTTAAATTATGATGAGCGTCCTGTTGATATTGTTACCGTACAAGAAGAGTTGCGCCGTCTTGGTACTTTAGACGAAGTTGGGGGTATAGACTATCTGGTAGATATTAGTTCAAAGGTGGCTTCTTCTGCTCATATAGAGTATCATGCACGTATTTTAGCTCAGAAGTTTTTAGCTCGTCAGTTGATAAAATTTGCATCAATGATAGAAACAGATGCTTTCGATGAAACTGTAGATGTTGATGATTTGATGCAAAAGGCAGAAAGAGAGCTTTTTGAGCTTTCACAGAAAAACATGGCACAAGATTTTGTACAGATAGATCCTGTTATAGAGGAAGCGCATAAGATATTGATGCGTGCTTCTGAAAATAAGGGGGGGCTTACTGGTGTGCCTACAGGATATACTAAATTAGATGAAATAACGTCAGGCTGGCAGCAGTCTGATCTTATTATTATAGCAGGGCGTCCTGCCATGGGTAAGACTTCTTTTGCTTTAAGTATAGCTAAGAATATAGCAGTGGATCATAGGCTTCCTGTAGCCTTTTTCTCGTTAGAGATGAATAAGGTTCAGTTAGTAGATCGTTTAATGTCAAATGTTTGTTCCATTCCCGGTAGTAAAATATTAAGTGGGCAGTTAGATGATTCAGAGTGGAAACGTTTTGATGATAAGATACGTTACTTACAAGGAGCCCCTATTTATATGGACGATACTCCGGGCTTATCTATCTTTGAATTGAGAACAAAGGCACGTCGTTTAGTGCGAGAGCACGACATAAAAGTAATCATGATAGATTATTTACAGCTTATGAATGCTAATGGCGCACGGTTTGGTAGTAGGCAAGAAGAGGTTTCTACCATCAGTCGTTCTTTAAAAGGTTTAGCAAAGGAGCTAAATATCCCTATTTTAGCATTGTCTCAGTTAAATCGTTCTACAGAACAGCGTGAAGGATTAGAGGGCAAACGTCCACAGTTATCTGACTTACGTGAGTCTGGTGCTATTGAGCAAGATGCCGATATGGTGTTATTTGTACATCGTCCTGAATATTATCATATATATGCGGACGAGAAAGGACAAGACCTTCATGGCATGGCTCAAATTATTATTGCTAAGCATCGTAAAGGTGCAACAGGAGATGTTTTATTAAGTTTCCGTGGAGAATTTACTCGCTTTGCTAATCCTGAAGATAATGATTATTCTTTGCCTTTACCAACAGATGCTTTAGAAGGAGAAATTATAAGTAGTAGAATGAACAATGACCCTTCTAATGCTTTTACCCCTATTGATGGTGAGGTACCTTATTAAAACTTAATAAAAAATGGCTATCTGTTTTATAATAAATTACTTTTATAGAAAGTAAAAGCCGTCTTTTGTTGAGGGAAAGATTATCTTTTTAAAAGAAAAATAAGTTATTTTTATTGCA
>NZ_ADFQ01000073.1:0-10138 GCF_000177355.1 Prevotella amnii CRIS 21A-A | reverse complement strand
TCACATAAGCCATGGGGTCAATGAAAATAATCATAATAAGAATAAACTTACTGATTTTCATATTATTTCTTGCCTCGTTTACAAATATTCATGCACAGAACGGTCCCGATGGTGTTCGTGCAGCACTGTTTATCGCTTATGCCCAGAAGGCCAAGAAGGCTATACGAGCCCAAGATGCGTTATTAGCAGTCAATCTTACAGGACATAAGTACCTAAAGGAGGAAGTTAAGGAAATAACAAACCTACAACTCCAATTCAACGAGTATCTTGACACTTTTCAGGATGTTATCAACATAGCTGCTGATGTTTATGGTATTTATATGGAAGTAAACGAGACGTTGAAGAACTTAAAAGTAGTAAAAAGTATCGTTGTCAGGCAGCCAGCTAATGTGTTAGCTGTGGCCTTATCTAGATCTAAAAACAATATTTATCATGATCTTATAGAAAACGGTACTAAAGTAGCAGGAGATATAGTGCATCTATTCCCATTTAGCAAGAATCCTGATAAGAGAACAAAACTAACGCAATATGAAAGGATCAAGATAATGGATAATATACGCTTAAATCTACGTGCTTTAAACGTAAAGCTACGAACATTAAGCAGACTTGTCAATTATACAACCATAATGGATTCATGGTATGATTTAAAAGGAACTGGTAAAGAATACCAACCCCGCAAGATGAGGACAATTACTAACGATTGTTTAAAAGCATGGTCTAGGAAAGCTAAAAGTGTAAAATATTAAAAGCAATGGAAGAAAGTAAAGAAATACAAGGAACGTACAGTATATTCAGGACAACCATATATATTTCTCTCCTTTTGGAGTTCTTTATGTATGGATTAGACCAAACAGCATTGAGTGGCTTAGGTGGAATTACGGCAAATTTCCACCAAAGGCTTAGTGTACTCTCTATGTACCAGTTCCTCCCTTATTCAAAGATGGTAACACTTATGCTTGTCATTATCACCTGCATAGGAACAAAGAACAAGAAACAGATAGAGTTTGATGCCCGAAAGATGGTATTTTATCCCCTAGCTATTGGGCTTGTCTTAGTCGTCGTATCCGTGTTTATCTATAACAGTAATTGGCATGCAAGACTATGGCTATTAAAGGCTAATATGTGGCCGTATATAGCTATCTCCGTAGTAGGTACTGTACTTGTCCATATTGCACTTGACAATGTGTCAAAGTACTTCAAGGATGGCATGCTTAAAGACCGTTTCAACTTTGAGAATGAGAGTTTTGAGCAAACCACAGAACTTGTAGAAAACAAGTATTCAGTCAATATCCCTATGCGATATTACTATAAAGGAAAGTTTCGCAAAGGCTGGATAAACATAGTGAACCCTTTTAGAGGGACCTGGGTTGTAGGTACTCCTGGTTCAGGTAAGACATTCTCCGTTATAGAGCCTTATATTCGCCAACATTCAGCCAAAGGATTTTCTATGGTTGTCTATGACTATAAGTTCCCTACACTTGCCACAAAACTCTATTATCATTATAGAAAGAATCAGCAGCTAGGCAATATACCTATAGGGTGCGATTTCAAAATAATCAACTTCGTTAATGTTGAATACAGCGCACGTGTCAATCCTATTCAGCAGAAGTATATTCCCAACCTAGCTGCAGCACAAGAAACAGCAGAGACCCTTATAGAGTCTTTGCAAAAAGGACAGAAGAGTTCAGGCGGAGGTTCAGATCAGTTCTTTCAAACCTCTGCAACTAACTTCCTTGCAGCATGTATATTCTTTTTTGTAAACTACAACAAGAAGCCTTATGATGAGAACGGAAAAGACCTATATCCTGAATATAGTGAAGACAAAGGCACTCATCATAAAAGACTAACAGGAAGGGTTTTCAGTAATGCGAAACAGATTGGCAATAAAGACTATCAGGTACAACCTGCTTACTGGAAAGGTCAATTTTCGGATATGCCTCACGTTCTTTCGTTCCTAAACCACTCTTATGAAGAGATATTTGAGGTGTTAGAAACCGACCCTGAAGTATTTCCTCTCTTAGGACCATTTATGACAGCCTTTCATAACCAAGCTATGGAGCAGCTGGAAGGTATGATAGGAACTCTTCGTGTACAGACCTCTCGTTTGGCTACAAAAGAGTCTTACTGGGTATTTAGTGGAGATGACTTTGACCTAAAGGTATCAGATCCTCGCCATCCAAGTTATTTGCTTATTGCCAACGATCCTGAAATGGAAAGTATCATTGGCGCACTTAATGCTCTGATACTAAATCGACTTGTCACACGTGTAAATAGTGGTATGGGTAAAAATGTTCCTGTGAGTATCATCGTTGATGAGCTTCCAACGCTCTATTTTCATAAAATAGACCGTTTGATAGGAACAGCCAGAAGCAACAAGGTTGCTGTCACGTTAGGCTTTCAGGAACTTCCACAGCTCGAGGCAGATTATGGCAAGGTGGGAAAGGATAAGATTATAACTACCGTAGGTAATGTTGTTTCCGGTTCTGCTCGAGCAAAAGAGACGCTTGACTGGCTGTCAGGCGATATTTTCGGCAAGGTAGTACAGCTCAAAAAGGGTATAACCATTGACAGGGACAGAACATCCATCAATCTAAATGAGAACATGGACAGCCTGTTGCCAGCATCAAAAATAGCCGATATGAGACCAGGATGGTTATGTGGCCAGACAGCTGGCGATTTTGTCGTTACAAAGACCGGCAGGAGGGATTCCATCGATATCCAGACGGCCGAGGAGTTCCGCACCACCAAGTTTTTCTGTAAAACTTCTTTTGACACGGAACAGATAAAGGCGGAAGAGGCGGACTATCACAATTATCCCATTCCGAAATTCTATCACTTCGATTCTGAAGACTCAAAGGAACGAATCCTATATTCTAACTTTGACCGAATAGACAGCGAAGTAAAAACGATGATCAAAGTCATTCAAACAGAGAATAAGAAGAACGGTGGTTCACAAGTTGCTCCACGTAAGGCTGCTATAAAAACTAATAAAAATAAATCGTCCTAACATTCTAAAGAAAAAAGAAATGGTGCATCAAGCGATACATCATTTCTTTTTTTTAGTTTCAATAGTCCGTTAAATATTATGCTGCGTCAGTATCAACTGCCCATTCAGCCGTTAGCCCAGCTTAAAAATAAAATACAATGAACAATATTGTAGCCTACGAGGAACTGTTAATCCTCATCATTTCTATCTATCAGCCCAATAGCATAAGAATGCGTATCAAAGTAATAACCCATGGAATGTATCTTTATTTCATCATATAAGCTACCTTGACATGTCACCACGGATTCGTTATCATCGAGGGCGCAAATAGCATCATATACCTCTCGACGCTCTTTCATGAATTTCTCAACATCCTCAAAGTTGTCGAAATCTGATATGATTTCTTTTACTTCGTTCTCATAATAATAAGCAGCATCGTCGGCTGTAAACAAATTATAGTCATCACCATACTCTTCGGCTGTACGAGTAAATGGGTCGTACGCCCGATTACCTGTCCTATACCAAACATTCCAGCCATCACGTTTATCGAATATCTCAATACTTAAATCGTGCTGGTCTGCATATTCACGCGCTTCTTCCATAGAGTCAAAGCCGATGATAGCCTTTTTCAAGTCAAGAGGATAACCACTCCGTTCCGATGTAGTTTCGATTAACTCAAAGCCTCCCTGTGCTGCTAAATCGATAAAATCAATTTTTTTCATATTCTTTCCCCGTCATGCCGATAGGTCAGCTTTTTAGTTTGTATAATTAATTTCGGGCATCCTGATTCTCAACCTTAAAAGGTTTTTTGGATCTTCGACCCGAACTTTTTTTTATTCCGGTGTAACCGTCATCTCGAACCTTTTATGTGCAAGGTAAGAGTACTGGCAAAAAGGAAAATAAGGCAAATAATTGATCGATAAATTTTTCAGGAAACCGCAATCTATTTTATTTCGGAGGGTTTTGAAAAATTTATTGTCAATAAGAGACTGGTGTTTGCCGTGTTTCCTGCCAGTACTACCTTTGCATCTAAAAGTCGATAGATGACTACTGGCGGAGAAGAGAAGTGAGGTCGAAAACAGAGACAAAATAAAAATAGATAAAGAAAAAGTAAGTATAGTTTCTTGGATAAATGGTATATACATATTTACGAATAGACAAGAATATGTATGTATTATATACATATTATGTTATATACATATAGTTATATATAAAGGAATATTCATAAACAGTAAACAGTAAAAAAAATGAAAAAGAAAATTATTTACATTTATTTCCTCTTAAGATTCTGTTTCTTACCCGATTTTAGCATATGTACTCCCATAAGGAAACAACGCTGCCGGAAAGCCATATCATCTTCATCATCTTTCTTTCCCCAGCCACTTTGTGGTGCAGAACCGCCCCCAGCACTCTGTGATATTTCAGTTGCCTTATCTAGATAACCTAAGAATAGTGCCGTAGCAACAAGTGCAACTTGGCTAGAGTTTTCTGCCATCTGTTCAAGCATAGAACCATTAGAAAAACCTTTTGTTGCTTCGTCAAAAGCAGCACGCTGTTCAGGTCGCAAAGACTCTCTGTAAGCATTTAGTTTCTCGCTTTGTTTTTGAGCTTCAATAGAAGCCATATTCCATCCCACTGCCTGCATATCTCGTAAAGTTTGCGAACTCAAATTAGGTATAGATGTACGCATTTCGTCCTTGATCTCTTTGTACCTCTCCTGTGTTACATCAGTCTGTCCCTTGATTAAATCGAGTTTCTTTTCTGCCTCTGCAAGTTTTTCTTGTTTGTCAATTATTTTTATCTTTGTTTTTTCAAGATCATCAAGTATTCTTGCTCGTTCAATATCCCCCTGTTCCTTGGTAATTCTACCAGCTTTGACATCTTCCTCTAACTTTTCAATTTCATGCAATAAGTCAGACTTATGTCGTTCAAGATTAGCTATCATAGTAGTAAGACCTTTCAGTCTCGCCTCTCCATGTTTGATTTCTTTTTCTTGTTCAGATAACCTAACTTTGTTTCTTGATATTTGTTTCTTCTGCTCTGCAACATCTTCTTTTAAGCTATCCACTTCTCCCTTCAGTTCCTCTCTTTTTTGTGCATAATATTCACCCATTGTTCTATGCTTACGCCCAGTTTCTGCAATACTGTTACCACGGTCAAGAGAGTACTTCTTATTAACTTCAGAAAGCTCATTATGAAGGTTCGTCATACGCTGACTAAATTCAAATTTACTCTTCCCAGCCATAACCATTTTCCAAGAGAATTTATTTTGCTCTGTAATTGGTAAAATTGTGCAATGGATATGTGGATTTGTTTCATCAAGATGTACTATAAAAGCTGCAATGTTTTTCTCTCCAAACTTTCTACTCATAAAGTCATACATATCGACTGCCCATTTTTCAATTTCAGGACTGCGAGTTATATGCGAATTATCAGCCCCTTTATCCAAATTTACCTGTTGATCACCAAAGGCAAGATGGTGCATCTGCTCTCTTGATCCACCAAGAATGAAATTAGCAATTGTTCTATACTTTGGATCATCCAGTCCGACATTAGGATCAATGATGTTTCTTGCAGCCAAATTATCTTTTATTCGTCTTGGAATGGATAGTTTTTTATCAACAGTGGTAACCACTCCACCATTACGAACTTCAAAATTGAGGTGTTCACGAGTGGGGTCAAAAGCATACGAAAGTTTACGCTTATATGCTTCCTTTGAGAAGTTTCTTAGATGCTCATTACTTTGTGCTGTGGTGATGCCTTTAGATGCCATCAAATCCATTACTTGTTTTGCCATATTGCATTATTTTGTAGTTTCAGGGGGGTGGTCCCTATGGGGGGTGGTCCCTTATATAAAAATTATCATAGGGTGGTCTCTCGTTTTTGCGAGTCAGGGACCACCCCTAATCTTTGATATTTTTGGGGTGGTCCCTGGGGGTGGTCCCTGGCCTTGTAATTTGTTGAAATTGTGATATTTATTTATTTTAGAATGGGTGGTCCCTGGGGGTGGTCCCTGAAATGAAATTATTATAGGGTGGTCTCTCGTCTTATGGGGTCAGGGACCACCCCCTGTTTTTTACATTGTCAACCCTCGGAGAGCCTAATATAGACACGGCTTGCCGCACGTAGTCCCCCTCCTCGTGAGGGGTGTCTATACCCCCTCACGAGGATGAGGGGGGTATTAGGCTACCTCCCAATGTAAAAAGTTTTAAACTCTTTTCTATATCAATTTGTTCTGCGCAAGCGCAAACTATATATTTTTTCATCTTTTCCATTTGGTCATTAAAATTGAGATGTCAAAGTTGAGATTTCGAGATGCGAAAAAATGATCGCGTCATTTTTCTACAGCATTTTCAGATCGTGAAACAATAATTTCATTCCGAACTCTAACCATCTTGCTTGTTACAACACTGAAAATTTCAAGTATGTTTTTCGATTTTAAAAACATAACGAATTTAATTACTGAAGGACGACTCCACCCCCAATCCTTTGATAAACGCTCTATATTTACCGCCATCGTCTCTTTTTTACTTTCAGACGTAGAATAATACTCTATAAGGTTTTGGAACGCTTGTAGGCGAGAAAAACGTCTTTTGTTTTTATATGAATAATCAACACTAAGAAATTCAAGAAGATCAAAAGGGATTACAACATGATAGTTTTTGTTGATAGAAATACCATCTTCTATACCCTCTTTTTTATTACTATTCATAAGAACATTTTTATATAAAAATCATATGTAAAAATCTTGTATTATTTCTCCAACACTTTTATATAAAAATCTTGGAGAAGACCATTTATGCAGTCACCCTGTTTTTCCTATTATAAATAGGGATAGGTTTACGACCTTTCGGAGGTAAGCTACCATAGAAATTAGGATAGAATAAAGCTGCCATTGTAATAATGAGAAGTACCTCTGAAAAAAGCATGTATCGTCCTTCATCGAAGATAGAAAAAAAGATCATAATAGCTGATAAGATAAGTAAAGTTTTCTTACTATTATGTATTATTGTTAGTATCCAGTTTGCCATTCTATATGAAAAGAAAATTAGTGTTAAGGCAAAAGATACAAGATATACGATTGGACGAGTTAGGAAGGGATAAAGATAGTTACTAAATTTCCTTTGCATGAAAGGAGCAACCGTTTTCTTACCACTAATGCTAAGTTTATTCAGTCTGTTTTCTTTAACCATAGTCTTATAAGTTGCAGCCACTTCACTTGACGCAAAGTTATCTACACCCTGGAAGAGAAGTAGAGATAGTAGAAGTAATAATGTAAAGAATTTTCTTGACTTTTCTCTACGCTTCATCTTATCATAGAAGTTGATAAGATAAGTACCCAGTCGCCAAATAGTCTTCTTCAGTTTCGACATTTGGGGTTGAACTGCCGTAAAGGCATTACGGTATCTCTTTATACTTTCTCTCCTTGGTTTGATAAAAAAATGATACAGAAAAGGAATACTAGTCAATACGAAAAATAGGAATAGTTTCAATATTAGTATTAACATATTATATTAGTTAAAATGAGACAACATTTTGGCATAAGATTCTTGTTCAAGGATATTCTTCTGAAGCCTTGTCATACGATTACGTTCATTAAGAAGATGACAATACATCGTCTCTAAACTTTCAAAGATAAAAACTGTCATCGAATTAATGAGACCATATTGTGTAGAAGATAAATAGAAGACCAACATTTCATCTTCTACAGGAGTTGAGTAGGCAACAACCTTATACATTTTACCCTCCTCCTCTCTAGTTGCATAAAGAACATGAAGATGTAGTTTTTCTTCCATACTTGTTATGAAATTTTCTAACATATTTTGTTCTTTCAACTGAACTACAATCTCCGAAAAAGAAGAGTGCTGAATAACATTAATTTTTTGTTCTGGAAAATATTCAGGCAACTTCTTTATCATTTTTTGATATAGAAGAATGATAGAACGTTTCACTGTTCCTTCCTCCAACGAATTACTATTCAATACTTTTTCCATAGATTTTGTTGTTATAAAGTTGATGATATATATGACTTCAAGAAATAATCAGATAACGTATTAACCAGTTTATCTTCTTGTTCTTTTGTCTTTTTTTGATTATCCAAACGAGTAAAAAGTGTAGGTAGATCCTTTGAAATAATCATGAGTTCTTCCCTTTGCTTTTTTGTAAGTACAGCAGTAGAGTACTCGTCTATCGATACGTATGGTTGAATTAACATCCAGCGATAACTTACCCTCTGCTGCTGGTTGAGTTTCTTATTATTTAGAATATCCTCCCTGCATGCTATTGCATTTTGCATGATACGTCGATTAAAGCGCATAGTTAAGTATAACATTGTTCTATCATTCACTTCATCGCTTTTTCTTCCAACAGAAGAATAGAGGCGTTCGAAGAGCCTAGAAGTCTTCTCTGTTAGTTGTTGCATATCATGAACCGGTACATTACTAAGATGTTCCATCAGTGAACGGAAGTACCTATCCTCTTGCTGGATAAAAACAAGCAGCTGTGCCTCCTGCGTAAATGGTTGCGTATTATTAAGCAGACTGTTATAAACCGATAATATCTTTGGAAGACCTTTAATAGTAGGCTCGTCATCTAGTTTGGCATAAAATTCTGAAGCCTTTTTATAGGTATCGGACTTTTTTATTTTATCACGATCTGAAGCAGTGTTAAGTTTCAGATACATTACATCCTGGAGTGAGCGTTGTTTTGAAAAGGCTAATCGTGTAAGCTCTGTTCTCATTGAATCAGAGACAACAAAATATGCCATTGCAATAGGACTCTTCAGATTAATGGTTGAATCTCTAGAAAAAACGCTATAAGCTGAATCTTGAATTTCTTGCCATTGTGCTGTAAGGTCTGTTACCTTTTCAATATCAGCATCTTTGATAGCCTGAATTTCTGTCAGCTTGTTTTTACACGCCTCTACTGCTTCAGTAGAGTTTTTGAAAGATGGATGTGACGTACATGAATAGAAAAAACATGTCGTCAAAGCTAGAAAAATTGAGATATAATTTGTCTTCATAAAAATATGTTTTTATTGCTGCGAAAGTACAAAGGAAGTTGCAAAAACATATAGCAAAAAAAATAAATCTTTTATATTAACCTTTTCAAAAACTTCTGCAATATTCTTACATTGAAAAGTTAGTAAATAAAACGTTTAATAAGTTCTAAATATTAAATATTCAGAACTTATTAATAAAATAAAATTGATGTTATTAACACGCTTCAAATGTTAATTTTTTCATTCATAAAATATTTTTCTTTATATTAATATTATCATTATAATCAGATCTATTAAGGTATGCAACAAATCCCCCTGCTACCAATAAGGAAAGAAATGAAACAAGAAGAGAAACCTCTATTGCAGCAGCACATATTATGATTGCTATAAGAATAAGATGAGCAAGCACAACTTCCCTATTTGAGAAGCTCTCTTCCGTTAAAGAAGAGAAGAACAAGTTCTTGGCTTTCCACCATTTTGTGATAACATCAGTTACTGAAGTCTCCTTGCTTTTGTCAACAGATATAGTTTTCATTTGAATAAAATTAGTGTTCATAATCATTTAATTTATAAATTATAATAGGTGTGATTTTTTCAGTATGTACTGTTTTATGTGGCTTCAATGAGTTCCAGCAGTTCCTCTTCTGACTTTACTTCTCTTCCATCATAATAGAAATGAGTATCAAGTGAGCCGTTGATGTAACAGCCGAACTTTTCACGATTGCAATTTTTTGTGTCAACGAAGTAATATACAACTTTAAGCCAAAGTATCTCCATGAGACGGTTTCTCACATTAGAGGTACAGTCACCTGCAACCTCGATTGCTTCGTTTAAGTCTTCATTTGTCCAATCAAAACCAAAGTTCTTTTTGAACTCCTCTAATTTACTGTCCCAATTAGAAAATCCTAATGCTACTAAAATCATTTCGTTGTTTGACATATCTATTTGTTTTTTAGTTATTATCTAAGTAAGATATTAAACTGTATAATCGTGTGCATGACCACATAATCTCCACACGTTACCCTCTCTGAACATTTTTCTAAGAATGGTAGTTAGCTTGACCTTTCTACATTCATAGGAATTGTATATTCCAAGAAGTTCTCTTGTTGCTTCATTTTTTTTCATATTTTTGTCGTTTATGTTTTATAATT
>NZ_ADFQ01000074.1:0-1178 GCF_000177355.1 Prevotella amnii CRIS 21A-A | reverse complement strand
GTTCCAATTGCCTTGATTTCTCTACGTGTACTGGCAGTGCCTCCGGTTTATTGTCAAAGAAACAATGGGGGCTGTAAGAGCAGAACACAGGTTCATGATGGGTACTGTCCTATAAAAGTGTGTAAGCCCATATTTTTATTATCTTTGTATTTGAAATATAAAATAAGATAAGAAATGGAACTTACACAATTACAAATTTCGGAAATTATTTCTAATTACACAAGCAGTAGTGAGGGTTTTGTAACTCTTCAGTCTTTAATCATGAATTCATTGATGTTTCACGAGCGTGAATTATTCGTCAGTGAGAACAAAGATTAACAATGCAATGGCTTTCGTAGTCGTCGCTGGTATAGTCATGGCTTTGAGTTTTCTCTTCGCATTCCCCGTAGCCGTAGTGGTAATTTCTACCCTGTCCTTCTTGGATTGATACGTAACGAAAGCGAGGAACGCGCGCGTCTATTCAATCTTCTTTATACTAAGGGGCTCACAACAGAATAGATAGGCGAGGTCTCTGAGTGTGTCTATGGTCGTTCCTACAGCAAACAACAGGTTTCCTATTAGGCAAACAGTTGTCGTTATGATGTCGAGAAATGGCTTTGCCGTGATCTTTCCTCTCACTATCTGGCAGTCTATATCGATGCAACCTTTATTCTCCACCCGTAGGGACAGACAGGTGTCAAAAGAAGTGCAAAGGTGTATATACACGACTAACTGGATAGAAAGACTCAACAGAAAGTATAAAAGGACTATCTATATGAGAACATCCATACCATCAACACAAGCTGTTATATTTCTCTTGGGCTCAGTGGCAATGGAAGAAACAAAAAATGCTTACAAAAAGAAAATAGACCAATTTAAAAGTTGGAAGAATATAAATGAAAATAGAAAGGATAAAAGAGAAGAATAGCTTACACACTTTTAAGGACGGTATCGGCAAGACAGAGGATAACCCAATCTTTGCAACCTCGCAAAGCAGAATGCGGATAGGTATGCATCTCAAGGCTTGTTGGTTTGGTTTGTGGCATTCGCCAAAACCTTTCCTTTCATGTAGCACGCCATACATTCGGCACTCTGACATAGGAGGCAGGCATTTCGATAGAGAGTATCGCCAAGATGATGGGGCTTTCCTCTATTGCCAGTACGCAAATCTACGCTCAAATCACTGACCAAAAGATTTC
>NZ_ADFQ01000075.1:0-107227 GCF_000177355.1 Prevotella amnii CRIS 21A-A | reverse complement strand
TGGATAACACGTTTTTTTATAATGCAAAATAAATCAAATTAATCTACAGAAACATTTTCTGCTTCTTCCTCTGCAAAATCAAGTACATTCTTCTTATTAGCTTCCATACGGTCATGTTCTTCCTTAGAACCTACTATCAACTTTTGCCATTGACGAAGACCTGTACCTGCAGGAATAAGATGCCCACAAATGACATTCTCCTTCATACCAAGCAGCTGATCGCTCTTACCACGAATAGCAGCTTCATTAAGAACCTTTGTTGTTTCTTGGAAAGAAGCAGCACTCATAAAGCTCTTTGTACCAAGAGAAGCACGAGTAATACCTTGCAATATCTGTGTTGCAGTAGCTTGAACAGCATCACGCACTTGGACAGGCTTCATATCACGACGCTTTAAAGCAGAATTTTCATCACGTAACTTACGAGCAGAAAGTATCTGACCTTTATAACAATTTTCGCTATCACCTGGGTCTGTAACAACCTTTTTACCCCAAATACGATCATTCTCTTCTGCAAAATCTAACTTATCTACAAGATCCTGCTCTAAGAATGTAGTATCTCCTGGATCGTCAATACGCACCTTACGCATCATCTGACGAACAATAATCTCAAAGTGCTTATCATTAATCTTCACACCTTGCAAACGATAGACATCTTGTACCTCATTAACAATATATTCCTGAACTGCCGTAGGTCCCATAATAGAAAGAATGTCAGCCGGAGTAATAATGCCATCTGAAAGAGGAGTACCTGCACGAACAGCATCGTGTTCCTGAACAAGTATCTGCTTAGACAGACTTACAAGATACTTACGCTGCTCACCTGTCTTAGAAGTAACTATGATCTCACGATTACCACGCTTTACCTTTCCCATAGTAACCTCACCATCTATTTCTGAAACAACAGCAGGATTAGAAGGATTACGAGCCTCAAACAATTCGGTTACACGTGGAAGACCACCAGTAATATCACCCGCACCACCTACTGAACGTGGTATCTTAACAAGGGTAACACCAGTCTTAATTTCCTGTCCCTCTTTTAACACCTGCTCCAAGTGTCCACCAACAGGAAGATTATATGTACCAAGAATATCAGCAGCAGCATAATTACCATCAGCCTCCTTCTTAGCTCCCTTCTTAACTATATCTACAGTAGGAACACGAGCTTTATCACGAGAGTCGGTAATAATACGCTCAGTAAGACCTGTTGCATCGTCGGTTTCAGCCTTATAAGTAACTCCTTCAATAACATCATGCAAATGGAGTTTACCTGCATACTCAGAAACAATAACAGCATTAAAAGGATCCCACTTACAGATAACATCACCCTTCTTAACCTTATCGCCACTCTTAAAATAAAGAGAACTACCATAAGGTATATTATCATTCAATAGAATAATACCTGTGTTAGGATCTATAAAACGAATTTCTGCTAAACGACTCACTACCATCTCACACTCTTTCCCATCTTCATCTAAGAAAGGTACGGTACGAATCTCATCAAACTCTATCTTAGAATCGTTCTTCGCTGTGATTGTAGCATTAGCAGCAGCATTAGAAGCAATACCACCTGCATGGAATGTACGAAGAGTAAGCTGAGTACCAGGTTCGCCAATAGCTTGGGCTGCAATAACGCCTACAGCCTCTCCCAACTGCACCATACGAGCAGAAGCAAGATTGCGACCATAACATTTCTTACATACACCTTTTTTGCTCTCACAAGTAAGTACAGAACGTATCTCAACCATTTCTATCGGAGATGCTTCTATCAACTTAACCTTAGCCTCTGTTATTTCTTCTCCCGCAGCAACAATTACTTCACCTGTCGTAGGATTAAGAACATCATGCACAGATACACGACCAAGTATACGCTCACCTAAGGAAGCTATAACCTCATCTCCACTTTTTAAAGCACGACACTCAAGACCACGAAGTGAACCACAATCATCTTCTGTTATTATAACATCATGAGAAACATCTACCAAACGACGCGTTAAATATCCTGCATCAGCAGTCTTCATAGCTGTATCTGCAAGACCTTTACGAGCACCATGAGAAGATATAAAATACTCAAGCACTGACATTCCTTCCTTAAAATTAGAAAGAATAGGATTCTCTATGATTTGAGCTCCTTCTGCTCCTGCCTTTTGAGGCTTAGCCATCAAACCACGCATACCAGCAAGCTGTGCTATCTGATCAGCAGAACCACGAGCACCTGAGTCAAGCATCATATATACAGCATTAAAACCCTGATCGGCTTCTGTCATATGCTTCATAACACTAGCCTTTAGATTATTATTTACATGAGTCCACGCATCAATAACCTGATTATAACGCTCCTTATCTGTGATGAAACCCATCTCATAGTTAGCTTTTACCTGATCTACCTCTTCTTGTCCCTTACCTACAATATTAACCTTCTCCTCTGGGACTATTATATCGTCTAAGTTAAAAGAAAGACCTGCAACATATGCCATACGATAGCCCAGATTCTTTATACCATCTAAGAACTCACAAGCACGAGCCATACCTACCGACTTAATAACATCTGCTATCAAGCCACGAAGCGATTTCTTTGATATAATACCATTAAAAAAGCCTATCTCGGTTGGTACAAGTTCATTAACTATAACACGACCAACAGAGGTTTCTACCATATGCTTCTGGATCTTACCATCTACAAGATCTTCTACTATTACATTTACCTTAGCGTGCAATTCACAACGTTTCTCGTTATAAGCAATAACTGCTTCCTCTGGACCATAGAAAGTTAAGCCTTCACCCATAACACCTGCACGGAGCTTTGTTATATAATATAAACCAAGCACCATGTCTTGAGAAGGAACAGTAATAGGAGCACCATTAGCCGGGTTAAGGATATTATGACTTTGAAGCATCAAAATTTGAGTCTCCAAAATAGCTTCATTGCTTAACGGAAGATGGACTGCCATCTGGTCACCATCAAAGTCGGCATTAAAAGCCGTACAAGCTAATGGATGTAACTGAATAGCCTTACCTTCGATAAGTTTTGGCTGAAAAGCTTGAATACCCAAACGGTGAAGCGTAGGAGCACGGTTTAACATAACAGGATGCCCCTTCATAACATTCTCTAAAATGTCCCAAATAACAGGTTCTCTGCGATCTACAATCTTCTTAGCACTCTTCACAGTCTTTACAATACCACGCTCTATCAACTTACGAATAATAAATGGCTTATAAAGTTCTGCTGCCATTAGTTTAGGAAGACCACACTCACCCATCTGCAATTCTGGACCTACTACAATTACAGAACGAGCTGAATAATCAACACGTTTACCTAAAAGATTTTGACGGAAACGCCCTTGCTTACCCTTCAAAGAGTCAGAAAGAGATTTTAATGGACGATTACTCTCGCTCTTTACAGCAGAAGATTTACGACTATTATCAAATAAAGAATCGACAGCTTCCTGAAGCATACGCTTCTCATTACGCAAAATGACTTCAGGAGCATGTATTTCCATTAATCTCTTCAAACGATTATTACGAATAATAACACGACGATAAAGATCATTTAAATCGGACGTAGCAAAACGACCTCCATCTAACGGAACCAATGGACGTAATTCTGGAGGAGTTACTGGAATAATCTTCATGATCATCCATTCAGGCTGATTTATCCCAACAGACTGGCGGAAACCTTCTACGACCTGCAAACGCTTCAAAGCTTCAGTCTTACGCTGCTGACTGGTATCTGTTGTAGCACGATCGCGCAATTCACCAGCAAGATGGTCAAGATCAATATTCTTTAAAAGATCATAAACAGCCTCTGCACCCATCTTTGCAATAAACTTCTTAGGATCTGAATCATCTAAATATTCATTACCTTGTGGCAACTTATTGTCAAGTATGTTTAGATACTCTTCTTCTGAAAGAAGATCGAGCTTATGCGAACCGTTTAAATCTTCATCAGTATCACCTGCCTTCATACCTTCCACTACTCCAGGCTGAATAACAACGTAACGCTCATAATAAATAATAGAATCTAATTTCTTAGTTGGCAGACCAAGTAAATATCCTATTTTATTGGGAAGACTACGAAAATACCAAATATGTGCTACTGGTACTACAAGCTCTATATGCCCAGCACGCTCACGGCGCACTTTTTTCTCCGTAACTTCAACTCCACAACGATCACAGACAATACCCTTATAACGAATACGCTTATATTTACCACATGTACACTCATAATCCTTTGTAGGACCAAAGATACGTTCACAAAACAAGCCATCACGCTCTGGTTTGTAAGTGCGGTAGTTAATAGTCTCTGGTTTAGTTACCTCTCCATAAGAATTTTCTAAAATCTCTTCTGGAGAAGCTAAACCTATCGTAATCTTATTAAAATTACTCTTTACTTTATTATCTTTTTTAAAAGCCATATTTACTTTTATTTGAGGTGTTCAATTTAATCAAGTTTGATACTCAAGCCTAAACCACGAAGCTCATGCAATAAAACATTAAGAGATTCTGGTATACCTGGTGTAGGCATAGGTTCACCCTTAACTATTGCTTCATAAGCCTTAGAACGCCCTACAACGTCATCAGACTTAATAGTTAAAATCTCTTGTAAGACATGAGACGCACCAAACGCCTCAATAGCCCAAACCTCCATCTCTCCAAAACGCTGACCACCAAACTGTGCTTTACCACCAAGTGGCTGTTGCGTTATTAAAGAATAAGGACCTATACTACGAGCATGCATTTTGTCTTCTACCATATGTCCCAACTTTAAGAAATAGGTAACACCTACTGTAGCTGGCTGATCAAAACGTTCACCTGTTTCACCATCGTAAATATGAGTAGAACATAAATTAGGAAGACCTGCCTTATCTGTCCACTCCTTAAGATCTTCTAACTTAGCACCATCAAAGATTGGGGTAGCAAACTTAACTCCTAACTTACGACCTGCTGCACCAAGAATAGCTTCGAAAATCTGACCTAAGTTCATACGAGAAGGCACACCCATAGGATTTAAAACTAAATCTACAGGACGTCCATCCTCAAGGAAAGGCATATCTTCTGTTCGCACAACCTTAGATACAATACCTTTATTACCATGACGTCCAGCGAGCTTATCACCAACCTGAATCTTACGTTTCTTAGCAATATAAACCTTAGCCATCTGAAGAACACCAGAAGGAAGCTCATCGCCTATTGTTATAGCAAATTTACGTCGCTTGAGCTCTGCATCCATCTGCTTATACTTACGAATAAAGTTCATTATCAGCTTTTGGATTAATAAGTTTGTATGCTCGTCTTCGGTCCAACCACTAGACTGTATACTCTCATAGTCAAGATTCTTCAACGCTGCTATAGTAAACTTACTGCCTTTTGTAATTATCTCAGCATCTGAATAGTCCTTAACACCTGAAGAATCCTTACCTTCGGTAAGTTCTAATAACTTATCCACAAGAATATCCTTCAAGTCATTAATCTTTGTTTCTTGCTCCTTATCTAAACGCTGTAAAAATATCTTATCTTGACGTTTACTTTCTCGAGTTTTAAGAGCGCGACTGAATAACTTTTTATCAATAACAACACCACTCAAAGAAGGATTGGCTTTCAAAGAAGAATCTTTAACATCACCTGCTTTATCACCAAAGATAGCACGGAGTAATTTCTCTTCAGGAGAAGGATCACTCTCGCCCTTTGGAGAAATTTTACCAATCATAATATCACCAGGCTCTACACGAGCACCTACACGAATAATACCATTATCATCAAGATCTTTGGTGGTTTCCTCACTCACATTAGGAATATCAGATGTAAACTCTTCTACACCACGCTTAGTCTCACGAACTTCTAAAGAATATTCATCTACATGGACAGAAGTCAGGATATCTTCACGTACCATTCGTTCAGAAATAACTACAGCGTCCTCATAATTATATCCCTTCCAAGGCATATAAGCTACAAGAAGATTACGACCAAGAGCTAACTCTCCATTTTCAGTAGCATAACCTTCTGTTAAAATGTCATTCTTCTTTACACGCTGACCCTTCTCACAAATAGGACGAAGATCAATAACCATATTCTGATTAGTACGACGGAACTTTGGAATACGATACTCTTTTAAAGCTGGCTCAAAACTTACAAATTCCTCTTCTTCTGTTCTATCATAAAGAATGCGTATAGTTGTAGCATCAACATATTCTACAACACCATCTCCTTCTGCCATAATCATTGTACGTGAATCCTCACATACCTGCTTCTCTAAACCTGTTCCTACTATAGGAGCGTCATTATGAAGCAATGGAACAGCTTGACGCATCATATTACAACCCATAAGCGCACGGTGTCCATCGTCATGCTCTAAGAAAGGTATCAAACCTGCAGAAACAGAAGCTATCTGTTGTGGAGAAACATCCATTAAGCTAACATTAGAAGGTAATACCACTGGATAATCTGCATCCTTACGACATTTAACAGTCTCACGAATAAATGTACCATCATCGTTCAAAGGAGCATTACCCTGTCCTATTATTTTCTCTTCTTCTTCCTCTGCTGTTAAGTAAACAACATCATCATTATTCATATCTACCTTTGCAGCACTAACCTTACGATAAGGAGTTACTATAAAGCCAAGATCGTTTATCTTAGCATACATACATAATGATGATATCAAACCAATATTAGGTCCTTCAGGTGATTCTATAGGACACAAACGACCATAATGAGTATAGTGGACATCACGAACTTCAAAACCTGCACGCTCACGAGACAATCCTCCAGGACCAAGAGCAGATAAACGTCTTTTATGAGTAACCTCTGCCAAAGGATTGGTTTGGTCCATAAACTGACTTAAAGGATTAGTCCCAAAAAAAGAATTTATAACACTAGAAATAGTCTTAGCATTAATCAGATCTGTTGGACGAAACACCTCACTATCACGAACATTCATACGTTCTCTAATAGTACGGCTCATACGTGCTAAACCTATAGAAAACTGATTAGCCAACTGCTCACCAACAGTACGAACACGACGATTAGATAAGTGATCGATATCGTCAACTGTAGCATTAGAATTGATTAAATTAATAAGATACTTAACAATTTCTATAATGTCTTCCTTGGTAAGTACCCTTACCTCTGAGTCTGTTTCAATTCCCAACTTTTTATTAATACGATAACGACCTACCTCACCTAAATCATATCTTTTATCAGAAAAGAACAAATTTTGAAAAACCTCACGTGCACTAGCATCATCAGCAGCATCAGCATTACGAAGCTGACGATAAATATAATTTACAGCCTCTATTTCTGAATGACTAGGATCTTTTGCTAATGTATTGAATATTATAGAATACTTATTTGCTGCATCTTCATCCTTATGTAATAAAATCGTTGGAACAGAACTTCCTAATATTATATCAATATTATCTTCTGTTATCAATGTTTCACGCTCCACAACAACTTCATTTCGTTCGATAGAAACAACTTCTCCTGTATCTTCATCAACAAAATCTTCTGTCCACGTCTTCATTACATTTCCTGCTATTCTTCTACCGATAGCAGCCTTCATATTCTTCTTATTAACCTTTATTTCTTCACATAAATCGAAAATTTGAAGAATATCCTTATCACTCTCAAAACCAATTGCACGCAACATTGTTGTCACTGGCAATTTTTTCTTTCGGTCTATGTAAGCATACATAACATTATTAATGTCTGTTGCAAACTCTATCCAAGAGCCTTTAAAAGGAATTATACGAGCACTATATAAAACAGAACCATTAGCATGAACCCCTTGTCCAAAGAAAACACCAGGAGAACGATGTAGCTGAGATACTACAACACGTTCAGCTCCATTAATAACAAAAGTACCATTACCTGTCATATATGGTATAGTACCTAAAAAAACATCATCTGTTACAGTAGCAAAATCCTCATGATCAGGATCTGTACAGTATAATTTCATCTTAGCCTTCAAAGGAACACTATATGTCAATCCACGCTCTAAACACTCTTCTATAGAATAACGAGGAGGATCTACAAAATAATCCAAGAACTCTAGAACAAAATTATTACGCGTATCAGTTATAGGAAAATTTTCTGTGAAAACCTTATATAGACCATCATTCTTACGTTCTTCAGGAGGTGTATCAAGCTGTAAAAAATCACTAAAAGATTTTAGCTGTACATCAAGAAAATCTGGATATGGATAAGGATTCTTAACGCTTGCAAAATTTACTCTGGGTTTATTTTCTAATGCCATAAATAAAATAATAATAATCGAATGAAAACAACCTTAATATAAAAAGGAAAGACATTCAATAAAAGTCTAAAAGACATAAAAAGGTTAGAACTCACCTACTTGGTAAATTCTAACCTTATAATTTAAATAGTTAACTAAAACTTATTTTAATTCAACTTTAGCACCTTCAGCTTCAATAGCCTTCTTCAAGTTTTCAGCTTCATCTTTAGACAAGCCTTCCTTCAATGTAGAAGGTGCTCCATCAACTAAATCTTTAGCTTCTTTCAATCCAAGACCACAAGCTTCCTTAACAGCCTTAACTACCTTTAATTTATTTGGACCAGCTTCAGTAAGAACTACATCAAAAGACGTTTTCTCTTCAGCAGCAGCTGCACCACCAGCAGCAGGACCAGCAACAGCAACAGCTGCAGCTGCAGGTTCGATACCATACTCGTCCTTTAGGACTGTTGCCAACTCATTCACTTCCTTAACAGTAAGATTTACTAATTCTTCTGCAATAGCTTTAATATCTGCCATCTTATTTAAACTTTTTAATTTTGTTCTAAAAATAAATATATCTTTGACTTTATTAGATTTTATTCTGCGCGCTCGCCTAAAGTCTTAAGCACACCATGAATAGTGTTCGCACCAGATTGAAGAGAAGACATCACATTCTTTGCTGGAGATTGTAGCAATGCCACAACATCTGCAATAAGTTCATTCTTACTCTTAAGAGCCGCAAGTTCGGCTAATTTATCAGCACCTACGAAAATAGATTCTTCAGCATATGCCGCTTTTAAAGCAGGTATACCTTCCTTAGAATATTCTTTCAATAGCTTAGCAGGAACATTTGCTGTAGTCGAAAACATAACAGCAGTGTTACCAACCAACGAACTATATAATGGTTCAAAATCTACATCTGAAGCTTCTAAAGCTTTATGAAGAAGGGTGTTTTTAACAACAACCATCTTTATTTCGCTCTTAAAGCATTTACGACGGAGAGAACTTGTAGCTTCTGCATTCAAACCAGTCACATCAACTATATAGAAATGAGGATAGCTTTTTATTGTCTCACCGAGCTCAGCTATAATAGTATCTTTTACTTCTTTTTTCATTTTACCAAACTTTTAGAGTTATTCAGCTGATTTAGGATCAATCTTTATACCCTTACTCATTGTACTCGAAATAAAGATACTCTTGATATATGTACCTTTAGCAGCAGCAGGTTTCAACTTGATAACTGTAGAAATAAATTCCTTAGCATTACCAAAAATTTGTTCAGCAGACATACCAACCTTACCGATTGAAGTATGAATAATACCAGCTTTATCAACCTTAAAATCTATTTTGCCTTGCTTTACTTCCTTAACTGCTTTAGCAACGTCCATAGTCACAGTACCACTTTTAGGGTTAGGCATAAGCCCACGAGGACCAAGAACACGACCTAAAGGACCTAATTTACCCATACAAGATGGCATTGTAATAATAACATCTATATCTGTCCAGCCACCTTTAATCTTCTCAACATATTCATCAAGACCCACATGATCTGCACCAGCTTCTTTTGCAGCAGCTTCCTGATCAGGAGTACAAAGGCAGAGAACACGGGTAACCTTACCTGTACCATATGGGAGCGACACTACGCCACGTACCATTTGATTAGCTTTACGAGGGTCTACACCGAGACGCACGTCTATATCAACCGAAGCATCAAACTTTGTAGTAGTAATATCTTTTACTAATTGTGATGCCTCTGCTAATGTATACGCTTTCCCTGTTTCAACCTTCTCAGCTACTGATTTCTGATTTTTTGTCAGTTTACTCATTTTTACTTTTGAAGTTTAAAATTATTCACCAGGGAAATCCCCTTTTACTGTAATACCCATACTACGAGCAGTACCAGCTATCAAACGCATTGCACTTTCTACAGTGAAGCAATTTAAATCTGGCATCTTATCTTCAGCTATTGCCTTAATCTGATCCCAAGTAACTGTAGCTACCTTCTTTCTATTAGGCTCACCAGAACCTCCTTTAACTTTTGCAGCTTCCATTAACTGGACTGCAGCAGGAGGAGTTTTAATGATAAAGCTGAAAGACTTATCGTTGTAATAAGTAATTACGACTGGAAGTACTTTACCAGCCTTGTCCTGGGTACGGGCATTAAATTCCTTACAAAATCCCATGATATTTATACCCTTGGAACCAAGAGCAGGACCAACTGGGGGTGAAGGATTCGCAGCACCGCCTTTAATCTGTAGTTTGATTAAACCAGCAACTTCTTTAGCCATTTCCTTTGTTAATATTAAAAATTAAACTATAAAAGATAGAACAATTATCCGTAACAATACTTATTCTTCTCTTGCAACTTGCATAAAACTTAATTCAAGTGGATTTTGTCTGCCAAAAATCATAACCATTACCTTCAGCTTATGTTTCTCAGTATTAACATCTTCTATAACACCATGAAAACCAGAAAAAGGTCCTTCTATAACTTTCACCGACTCACCCACATTGTATGGCACATCTTGCATATTTCCAGCCTCAACATCTTCTACATTACCCAATAACCTATTCACATCTGCCTGACGAACAGGTGTAGGCTCAGAAGTCCCACCTAAAAATCCCAAGACATTAGGAATAAATCTAAGTGTAGAAGCTACATCAGGAGTCATATTGGCTTGGACAAGAACATAACCAGGGAGACTTAATTTCTCCTTAACCACACGCTTGCCATTACGTAAAGAGGTATGCTTCTCCATTGGCAATAACACCTCAAAAACACGTTCAGCCAACTTTGAATTCATACGCAATTGAGCATCAATATACTCTTTTACTTTTGATTCTTTACCGCTTATAGCACGAAGTACATACCATTTATTCTCTATATCAGCCATTTCCCCAATATATTTTAACTTGGATATACAAAATTCATCACATGTTGGAAAACAAAGTCCATGAAAAACACAATCACTGCAATGACAAGGGAAGCAGATAACACAACCATTGCACTATGTGTAAGTTCGGCACGTGATGGCCAAGTAGTCTTATGCGCAAGTTCTTCGTAACAAACCTTGCAATATTTAACTAACTTATTAAACATAAAATTTATCTTTTAGCACGGGTTGCAGGGTTCGAACCCACGACCTACGGTTTTGGAGACCGTCGCTCTACCAACTGAGCTAAACCCGTAAGATAATTCCCAACCCAAAAGAATTGGGAACTATTATCTTATACCTTTATATAATAAAATTACTTCAAGTCGTCTAAAATTGCTGTAATCTGACCAGATCCTACGGTACGACCACCCTCACGAATAGCAAAACGTAAACCTTCGTTCAAAGCAACCTTATAAATTAAAGAAACTTCTATTTCAACATTATCACCAGGCATTACCATTTCTACACCTTCTGGTAATTTTATTTCACCTGTACAGTCCATTGTACGAAGATAGAACTGTGGACGATATTTGTTACCGAAAGGAGTATGACGACCACCTTCTTCTTTTTTCAAAACATAAATAGAAGCCTTAAAATGATCATGAGGAGTAATAGCACCTGGGTGTACAACTACCATACCACGCTTAACTTCTGATTTATCAATACCACGAAGTAACAAACCAACATTATCACCAGCTTCACCTTCGCTCAAATTCTTACGGAACATTTCTACTCCAGTGATAACAGACTTTTTGTCTTCACCAAGACCTAACAACTGTACTTCATCACCAACCTTACACTTTCCTGTTTCGATACGACCAGTAGCTACTGTACCACGACCAGTAATTGAGAACACATCTTCTACAGGCATCAAGAAAGGTTTATCAACTTCACGCTCTGGCTGCTGAATCCATGTATCTACAGTATCCATCAATTCCATAACAGAGTTTACCCACTTCTCTACACCATTTAATGCTCCAAGTGCTGAACCACGAATAATAGGAGTATCCTCCTCATATCCATACTGCTCAAGAATCTCACGAACTTCCATCTCAACAAGGTCAAGCATTTCTTCATCATCAACCATGTCGCACTTATTCAAGAAAACAACCAAACGAGGTACATTTACCTGACGAGCCAACAATACGTGCTCACGTGTCTGAGGCATAGGACCATCTGTAGCAGCTACAACAAGAATAGAACCATCCATCTGTGCAGCACCTGTTACCATGTTCTTTACGTAGTCAGCGTGTCCTGGACAATCTACGTGAGCATAGTGACGATTAGCTGTTTCGTACTCTATATGAGCAGAATTAATAGTAATACCACGCTCTTTCTCCTCAGGTGCATTATCGATCTGATCGAAAGACTTTATATCACCAGTACCGAAACCCTTTTCATGAAGAGTCTTAGAAATAGCAGCAGTAAGAGTTGTCTTACCGTGGTCTACGTGACCAATAGTACCAATATTTACGTGCGGTTTGGTACGTACGAATTCTTCTTTAGCCATAGCTTATTTTTTATTTAATATTAAATTAATAATCAATTTTAAAGACTTACATTACTATAAATATAATGTAGAGCTGTAACTGAGAGTTGAACTCAGGACCTCTTCCTTACCAAGGAAGTGCTCTACCACTGAGCTATTACAGCAACGTGAGCGGAAAACGGGGCTCAAACCCGCGACCCCCAGCTTGGAAGGCTAGTGCTCTATCAACTGAGCTATTTCCGCAATTAAGAGTGGGTAGTGATGGATTCGAACCACCGAAGCTAGAAGCAGCAGATTTACAGTCTGCCCCATTTGGCCACTCTGGAAACTACCCTTACTCTTTTTATTCCTATACGCTTTATAGGAGAGCCTCTTGTCGGATTCGAACCAACGACCCCGAGATTACAAATCACGTGCTCTGGCCAACTGAGCTAAAGAGGCGAACATGCAACCGTTATAAACTTTTGCTGCTATACCATTGTAAAACGGCTGCAAAGTTAATGTTTATTTTTTAATCCTCAAAACTTTTAGGATAAAAAATTAACGACTACGTTGTTTTTCTTTATATTTTGCAAGCTGAACTTTAACTGCATCTAAGCACATATCAACACTTTCCTCAAAAGTATCACTTGTCTTTTCAACAAAAAGCGTTGTACCCGGGACTACAATATTAATGCTTGTTGTCTTGTTTAATGCTGAAGCAGGCTTCTCAACTTTTAATTGCACCTCTACTTTCTGAATTTCATCATAAGACTTCTCTAACTTCTCTACCTTTTTATTAATAAAGGCTTGCAACTTCTCAGTAGCATCAAAATGAATTGACCTAATAAAAATCTCCATAATCACCTCCTTTTTTTTATAATTAAGACCTTGGATGGGCACTTTTATAAATTTGCTTTAACTGTTCAAATGTGGTATGAGTATATACTTCTGTTGTAGCAAGAGACTCATGCCCTAATAGCTTACGAACACTTTCTAATCCGGCTTTATGATTTAACATTGCTGTTGCAAAACTATGCCGTAACACATGAGGAGTCCGTTTTTTCAATGTAGACACCTTTGAAAGATTTTTCTTTACAAGGTATCTAACCTGATTAGCATTTACTCTTATACCTTTCTCAGTAACAAAGAACGCTTTTTCTCCTTCAACAGAAACACGCTTTTTTAAATAAGATTTCAACTCTTCTTCCAACTCTTGTCCTATTGGAATTATACGTTGCTTATTACGCTTACCCGTTACTTTTACAGTACACGTATAAAAGTCTACACTACTCATATCAAGCCCTGTTATCTCACTTAGGCGCATACCTGTTTCATATAACATCATTATTATAGCACGCGCTAATACGTCATTATATACGCCACCCCACATCTCCTTCCGCAAAAGACAATCCATTTCCGATTCTTTCACAAACACAGGCAATGGTTTTTGCTTCTTAGGACCACGAACCCCATGCACTGGATCTTTTTCCACAAATCTATGTTTGAGCAAATAACGATACAGACTTCTTAACGCACTTAACCTCCTATTCACAGAAGATACCGCAGCCTTATTATCCATCATATATTCTACCCAATTGCGAATAACATCAGAATCTATACTTTTCAAAGTAAGCTGCTCGTCACAACTCTTATAAAACAGCTCAAAGCCATTTAAATCTTCACGATAACTCTCTATAGTCTTTAAAGAATAACCTTTCTCTAAAGATAGATAGCTTAAGAATTGTTCCACCATTCGCATAATATCATCACCAGTTTTCGGCGACTAAATTACAGAGATTATATGAAACAACCAAGAGTTTTACCAAAAAAGTTACTCCTCCATTTCACGAAGACGCTGCACATAAATAGCACGCTCCATCTTCAAACGCTTCTTAACAGAAGGCTTGTCAAACTGCTGGCGAGAACGTAATTCTTTTACAACACCCGTTTTTTCAAACTTTCTCTTAAATTTTTTTAGCGCTCTTTCGATGTTTTCGCCATCTTTTACTGGTACAATAATCATGTTTTTTATTTTAATTATTTATTTATTTATTAAACAGTGCTTTAGGCTCACTATATGCCATTAGCGATTGCAAAATTACTGCTAATTTTCTTAATAAGCAAAAAAAAATAAATATTTTTCTTCTATCAAATAACAAAACAATAAAAAATGTACTTTATCCAAAAAAACACAACATACATACCAATCCATATTTTACCTTCATCAGTCAACAATATTGGAGTAAGTTAGTGATTTATTAGTTTCCTCTTTGTTCCACTATTCAAATGAAAGTGATATGACATAGAGCATTTATCCTTATCAACTATATCGAAAGTATCAAAAAACTTAAACCCACTGCTATTCAGCTCTACGAGCATTTTTTGTTCGTCCTCCAGTACATGCTCCAAGTAAAAGCTGTAGCCTAATTCCTTCACTTCCTTTGCTGTATGCCCACAAAGAAATAAAGGGTTGTCCGACACATAAAGAAATTCCTGTCTGTAATAGTCTATCAAGTAAACACTCTGATAGGTAACACGAGCAAATGCCTCTACTGTATGAATCAATGTTGACAATATATTTGAATCATAATCTGGTGCATTATGCAAAGTGTTTGATGCGATAAAGAAATCTTTTATGTCTGTCATATATGCTAAACGTGCTAAGGTTCGCTGATATATTTTACTGCAAAAGTACATTTTCAATACGGAATACATCAAAAATATTACACAAAAGTGTAAAAAATAAAAGGAAAGATGCCAAATTACACAAAAGTGTAATAGATGATTATAGCTTTTGGCTTATCGGGACGCTTTGCGGTTGCAACGAAAACAGGAATATCCACATTGACATTGTTCAAGCGGTTAATGGCATTGGCAGTAAAACCGATAGTAGAGGACAAGTACAGCTATATGATTGCAGAGATTGACAGCAAACTATTGAAAGTAATGAAGGTGTTGGGATTTGGTACACATCGAATCGGAAAATCCATTGACTACCTGACATCTGAAACAGTTCCAGTATGTTCCAGCAAAAAAGGTTTCAAAAGTCTCTTTTCCAAATTTAACGAACTTTGCAAGGTTACATAGTTACATTTTTACACAAAAAAAAAGATAATAACTTAATTATTTCATATTTTATGTGGTGAAAATAAAAAAAACAATTAAATTTGCAACAGAAATAATCAAGTCGACAAGATTATAAAGCAGACCTAACTGCCCAAAGGAGCAATGCCGGAAGCTTTAAGACGATAAAATAAATAATAAAAAATGAATAATAATGAAATTGAAAGTTTACTTCTTGCCGAGATGGAAGAAGTAACAGGCGGAAGTATGGGAACATGTGTCTGCGAAAAGGGTGGTGCTGGAGAAACCGTTGTTATAATCAAAGATGGTTCCAGCAATAATGGTGGTATTTTAGCTTAATTTCTCTATGATGGTATGCACACTTTACTGTGTGCATACCATCTTTAACTATTATACATATGAAATATCTACGACTAAACTCTCAATACGCTGTAAGAAATGAGGAGAATTGTTCTTATATTATTAAGAGACACCAGCAGATAGACAAAGAAATAGACAACTTAACTCCTGGTATTACGATGATTCCCCCATTTATTGGTTATATTTTATCGGAGATCGGTAAAAATTATAAAGAAGTATCTATTTTGAAAATAGCCAAAAATTTAGGGGTACAGGATAGTAGCCTTAAACTGTTTCTGGATAAAATAACCAATAAAAATGCAAAGAAGATTGTTGTTAATGGAAGTAATGTGATTTTACCAAAAAATCTTCTAGTATTTAGTAACAATATTGATGAAAATATTTATATAGCTTCTGCTGATTTTAAATATTCTCAACATTTCGACACAAAGCGTCCATCTATTCCTCTCAATGTTACCTTTATGGTAACCACTAAGTGTACTACAGATTGTATATATTGTTATGCTAAACGTAATTTTAAAAAGGAATTATCACTTACTGAAATAATTTCTACAATGAGAGAATGTCATGATATTGGGGTTGTAAATTTAGGAATCACAGGAGGAGATATATTTGCGTATCCACATTGGCGTGTAATTGTTGAAAAGGCTATGCAATTTGGTTATCATCCTTTTATTTCTACTAAGACTCCAATAACAAAAGAAGATGTTACTTTCTTAAAAGATACAGGCATCACTGATTTACAATTTTCTATTGATTCATTATCACTAGAAACACTTAGGTATATGGTAAAGTCGCCCAAAAATTATTTGGATAAGCTGAAAGAAATGTTCAAAGCATGCCAAGAGCTTGATATAAAACTTGATGTAAGAAGTGTTATTATCAACAAAAATGGTAATCTCTATAACTTCAAGGAATTATATGCCTTTCTGATTCAGTTTAACAACATAAAAAGTTGGGCAATAACACCTGCATTTTATTCTGAGTTTAAAGAAAAATATAAAAACATACAACCAGATAATATTCAACTATCAACTATCTCCAAATATATAACCTCTTTAGGTTCCTCTTTCCCTATTTATCTTAACAAGATTAATCAATGTGGCTATACATTACGTAATTTCTCTACAGTTGAAGACTTTGTTAAGTGCAACCAAATATGTCATGCCAATAGCTTCATGATGGCTATCTTGGCAAATGGTCAGTGTACTCCTTGCGAGATGCTTTATGATAATCCTGAGTTTAGTTTAGGCAATATAAAAGAAAGTCAAATCTTTAACATTTGGAATTCATCAAAAGCACTTAAGCTCTTCAAACCTCAACAAGCTATGGTTTGCAATGCCTCCCCTTGCTCAACTTGCAAAGTTTATACAAAATGTCGCTCCTCGATAGATAGGCGCGTTTGCTTTGTTGATATTGCAAAGACACTTGGAGTCGGCAAAGGAGAATTTCCAGACCCTCGATGTCCAGAGTCTGTTGAAATGGATGTAATACTTTAAAAATATAAGATTATGAAACGATTAATATTTATATTAATAACTCTATCTTTCCACTTTGCATGCAAAAGTCAAGATGTTCTTAAAGGAAAAATCGTAAATAAATACGGTGATGGTATTGAATATGCCAATATTGCATTATTAAAAGTTGACTCTACCTATATAAACGGTTGTGTAAGTGATAGTACTGGTTGTTTCCAGCATATCAAAACGGAATCAGCAGCACTTATAAGAGTATCCTATATTGGCTATCATACATCCCTTATTAGCTTAAGAGATTTTAATGGAACTATTATCTTAAAGGAAAATGTGAATAAGTTGAAAGAAGTTGTTGTAAAATCAAATCGTTCAGTCTTTAAGAACACCCCCGATGGTTTATCGGTAAATATACAAGGCAGTCCTTTCGCTGCCCTTGGAGAAGCTAAAGACATTCTAGCTCAATTACCCTATCTTCACGTTGACGGCAACAAAATTAGTGTAATTGGAAAGGGAAGTCCTATAATCTACGTCAACAATAGGCAGATAATGGATAACAATGAACTTAATGGGCTGCGGAGTTCACAGATTAAATATATAAAAGTTATTACAAACCCTGGAAGTAGATTTTCTAATGATGTAAATGCCGTTATTTTTATAACAACTATACCTATCAATAAAAACGGACTAACAGGACTTGCTCAATGGACAGGTAGACAGAGAACAGATTTTTCCCAAACAGGATATTTAACATTTAACTATCATGTTAAGAATATAGATTTATTTGCATCGGTTAACTATATTAATGATCACCAAAAGCAAGATCAGCAAAACTTCATTTTACTGCCTACACAACCCAATTTAACAAACATAAAAAGTGTCAGCAAACAGACTTACCAACCTAAATATTTAATCTCATCTGCTGGAATCAACTATATGTCTCCAGATGGAAAGCTTTCCTCGGGAATAAGGTATAATTTTTCGAAAACGATAGGAGTTCCTTTCATGCAAAATACTACCAACATCATTATATCAGAGGATAAACAAGATAATTTTAAAACCTCACTAGAACAGAATAGTCATGGTTATACGCACTACATAAACTCCTACATACGAAATGAGTTTAGAAACGCTTCTATCTTAGATATTGACTTATCGTATGTATCGTCGAATATAAAAACAACTTTATCAACGCAAGAAGATGGTAGAGAGGGTGAACTAATTGTTTCTAGCGTAACGGATAGAAAAGCACAATTATTTGCAGAACGTGCGTCGTGGACTTATCCATCAACATTTTTTTCGCTTACGTTTGGAAATGAATATACCTACACAGATAACAAACAGGACTTTAATCCTTTCGGGAATCCGCTACTTAAGACCATTCAGTCCTCACAAAATAGCTCGCATCAGCATGCGCTAGTTTTTTTTGTTGAGTCACAAAGAAACTGGACTAAAAATCTAAGCACCAATGTGGGACTAAGATATGACCATGTTAAGTTTGATTATTTCCTTAATCATGAGCGTCAAGCTATGCAAAGTAAATCATATAGCAATCTTATGCCAACTATCTCGCTGGCATACACAAGAGATAAACTCTCAATAGCTTTGTACTTTAGATCTACGATCATGCGTCCTTCTTATCAGGAACTTCGTGCAAGCACAAGTTATAATAATCGCTATTCGTACGAAAGTGGCAATCCATCCTTACAGCCTACTCATAAATATGATGCTGGATTTCGCTTTGGATACAAGGACTTATCATTTTCAATATCATATAACTATTACAAGGATGCCATAAGTTTTTATAAATACATGAATAGTGCTAACGAAGCAGCCATCAGTTCTTTCACCAACGAAGACTATAAGCTTATAAGTGCATCGCTGTCATATTCTCCAAAAATCAAATGGTGGAGACCTAGTTTAACCCTCGAGGGTAGTTTACCCTATATGTGCTTAAATGAAATAAAATATAATTCACCTCTTTTCATCTATTCCTTAAAGAATCTCATTACTCTTCCAAAGAGTTATTACGTAACGTTAAATATAGATGGAAACTCCTCGGGTAATATTATGTTAAGGAAAATAGCACCAGAAATATCTGTGTCATGCTCTGTAAACAAGCAATTTGGAAACCTACTTGTAAAACTAGGTGTAGATGATATATTAAAATCTAAGAAAGAAGCGTGGAGCATATTTTCTAACAACATATTCTCAAACAAAAAAATGAAATACGATTCAAGAGCTATTTATTTTACACTGCAATATAACTTCAACTCGACTAAAAGTCGATACAAGGGAGGTAAGTCTGGAAATGATGAACGAGGAAGATTATAAATTAAAATATGAAACAAAAAATAGTAGTATGCCGCCAGCACGATTCCATGCTATGCGGAGTGGCGTGCCTTAAAATAATATGCAAACATTATGGAAAGGAGTTTTCTATATATTATTTATCAAAAATATATAATGCTACCTCTGTAGGTGTATCTTTGTTAAGCATAGGGGGAAACTGTATCTACTTTAGGATTTACTTATACCTGTGGTAAAGCAAGTTTTCAAAAAATAAAAGTCATAATTTCTCCCTGCATTCTCCACTGGAATCAAAACCATTTCGTGGTATTATATAAGGTCAAGAAAGGAAAGACCTTCTTCATTGCTGACCCAGGGAAAGGACTTGTGAAATACTCGCTTGAAGAGTTTAAGAAGCATTGGATTAGTACCCCATCGGGCGGTGAGGAAAAAGGTATTGCGATGTTCTTAGAGCCCACACCTGCTTTTTATGAAAAGCTGACAGATGAACAGCCAACAGAGGAACGCTCGTTCAAGTTCCTCTTTGGCTATATCAAGAAGTACCGCAAGTATTTCGGGCAGATTGTCTTGGGGTTGCTCGTAGGCAGCCTTTTGCAACTTATCCTACCTTTCCTCACACAATCATCTATCGTGGATGCTTACAATAGGATAATATCGGTGAAAGAAAAAGGATAGATATAATTTAATGCTGCGTATCTCCAAAAAGGAATATCGGTGTTATGGTTGCGGACAATTTGCATATTGCTGCCCCATTTTGGGGTAATGGTTTAGTAACAGAACTTCTACTTAAATCCGCACTTTCATGCCTTTTACAGATAGAGCAGTTTTATGCAAATCATTTCATATTCTGTTCATTATCAGTCAGTTTTCGCAAACTTCGATTTTTCTTCATTTTCTTTAGATTAATTGCACTTCAAAACATCACCTTTTGGACTTCAAGATAATTCTTAAAATACAACTTGTTGAAAATAAAGAAGTTACCTTGTTAGTAGAACTAAACTGGTAACGATTTAGAAACGAGCGAGTTACTTGGTTTCGCTGTTTTCTGCCTAACAAAGAACGCTTGTTATTCTGTTTGCAAAGATAATACTTTGTTACCGAATAACAAGCGTTCTTGATGAGATATTCTTCTTTCTGCATTTTGTTCAGGCGTGAGTTATAATCCTCTTCCACGTTTTTTCTTTCTGTTGGCTTGGTTCCTGAGCTTGCGCTGCCACGCTGTTTCAGCATAGTCATTGCCCTGTGTGGATGGTGTAATCAAATCGCCTAATCCTTCCACAACTTCATCGGCTGCACTAACAATGGTGTCTGCCACTGTACTAATAGGATTCTGCACTTGTGGTGTGTCATTGTCTCGTGAAATTGAGGAGCGGCTTGGAGGTACGAGTTGATAACCGGTATCAGGGCGTTCGTTCTTTTCTGTTGCCTCCTGTATTGTTTGGTGTGGTTTCCTTGGCTCTTCCCTGTTGGTTGGTTCAAAGTTTTTCTGCAGGGAACGGTAGCCGAACTCCCTGCCGATTTCGGATGCCTTGAATGATTGTCCTGCGTATGAGAACTTCAAGCCATAGACCTTGCCCTGCTTGTTCTTCATGCGCTCTATCGCGATGCCGTTCTTGTTCAACTCGTAAAGGAACATGGAATGCCCAGTAATACCCATACCTTTGTACTTGTCAAGCAGGGCATAGCAGATTTGCTGTACCTGCTGTTTTGTCTGCTCTCTTATTGGACTGGCTTTTGGCTCCTGATGCTGCTTTTTCGCCTTGACCTCCTTTGCGATGGTCAAGTGTTTCTCCCTGCTGATTTCTTCCGCCACCCTTGCTGCCCTATTGCTCACAAAAGTAGTATCATAGACCTCTCCGTACAAACTGATGCGGTTGGCAATGATGTGAATGTGTCTGTTGTCGGTATCCTTGTGCGTTACCGCCACCCATTGGTGGTTGTCAAGTCCCATTTGCTTGGCAAATAAATGGGTTATCCACATGAGTTCGGACACTGACAGCTTTTTCTCGTCCTGCGGTGCGATGCCTATTTCGATACGGAGAAACTTGTTCCTGCAACGACTGTTGTAATCGCTGACCACTTTCATTTCCTCATAGATAGCCTTTGGCTCCCTGCTGCAAAGATTGTGGAAGGCAAGTCGATAGCCAAGCTTGCCCTCTCTGAAGATATAGTCTAAAGCCGTGCTGCCGTGCGCTATCGCCTTACATTTTCCTATCATTTCTTGTTAGATTTAAGACCTTATATACCTCATCTTCCACACGAAAATGAGGGTCGTAAAACCGCTTAAATGCTTCTTTTGCACATAGTGATAGGTTCTTTGTGATGAGTACCCACCTTTCGTCCTTGACCTTGATGAGATTGGATACCTGTCCATAGAACTTTCCTGTATGATGGAGAATGGCAATGGCTTCCCTCTCATTGTCTGTCATCTTGGGAACGGCTGTTACTTCTCCGTTAAGGAGTATCTCACGGCAGTAATCTGAGAACTTCCGCCCTGCACTTTCCGCTTTTGACTTGATACGCTGCTTCTCTTCTAAGGTGCATCTTACCTTGATGAACTCCGTTTTGTTCATCCGCTGTTCTTCCTTATCCTGTTGCTGCCATCGGGCAGCTTTTCCTTTGTATCTTTTCATATAAGTTTCTTAGAAAGTTAATCATTGTAGATGATTCATTGTTTCTTAATTCCTGAATACTGACCGATGAGAACGGAGTGATTACGGTCTTATCTCCCCGACAATCGAACGAGGGGAGCAAGAGCAGTTTGTGGGTACAAACTGACGTCTTGCAATGTCAGCTAACGAAACGTTTACGCATAAAGCGTTTTGGTTATTAAAAGCGAATGCCGTGCATTCAGTATCTAACTGCGTTCGTAGCGTTCCCACCATTCAGTGTTTTTAGCAAAAGTTCGTTGCCTTACTCTCTGAAAAGTGTCGAGGGTTTTGAGTGAAAGAGGTGTTCCTTTTTCTGAAACCCCTCGACCATTTTCTTGCGGTTCACAGTTTTCTCCATTTCTCTACATCCTCACCGTATTCCCCCAAATGGATGCGCACGATGTTCTCCACGAAACTTGAAAGATTGCTACCCCTGTCACCCAACCTGCGAACGATGAAGTCGGCACGTTCCTGCGTCTCCCTGCTCAGGTAAACCGCCTTTCTCTCACTTAGCTTTGTCGGAACGAGGAACGCCTGCTTGTATGCGTCGAGTGTCTCTTTTCTCATCTTGGCACTGATGCGTTTTTGAACGGTTGCATGCTCTGTATGCTGTGCAGGCTCGGCTGGCGTAACATACTTTATGACATGTTCTGTTCCTTGTTGTTTTTGCTCTTGAATATTTTTCATTCCCTTTGCTCGAAATTCAGCGACGGTTTGTTCACTTGAACTTTCAGCTTGGCTCATACTGAAAGATTTCCTGATGGTATTTTCCATTTCCTCTTTGCTGACTGTTTTCTTTTCCATACCTCTATCTTATTTTAAGTTTGACTTGTTTTCTTTTGTTGCTTGTATTGGGAGTTTTCTCCAACTTTTTCTGTTGCTCACGGACACGACTGACATGAAACTCGTTGAGGTCTTTGAAGTCTCTATAATACACTGCCATATCTTCTACCTTAAAACCTGTGTTTACAAATTCCTGCACAGCTTTTCGACCTGCATCGTCATTATCAAGAAAAGCACGAACAGAGGTTATATTTCTTTTATTCAGGTAGTGAATACTTCTTACAACATTACTCACGGAATTCATCACAAGGCATTGGTTGGTTACTTCCTCTTTCATTGAAAGGAAAGAAAGAAAATCCATAAAGCCCTCGAACAGACAGACAGGTTGTGCCTTGTCCTCAAATATAGGGGTGATGTCTTTCGGGGCAATCGTTCCCTTAAACAAATGATTGTCCCGTAGTTCATAACCACCTGAAGAATTGGCAAAGCCGATGGCTTCATATCTTCTTTCCCTTACCTCGTAGCTGATACATTTGAGAAAGGGTGTTGCCTTTTCTAAATCAATACAGCGTTCCTTTTTGAGATACTCCTGCAGGTGCGGCGGCAAGGTGTCTGAGATGCTTGTCAGTCTCATTGTTCCGCTTGCTGTTATATCCTTTCTTTGATTTGGACTGATAGATGTTTCTCTCTTTGAAGAACAGGAGCAGTACGCTGTATGCTCTAAAGCGTTCTGCCCCAAACGGCAGATGGCTTCCGAGAGCGTGCAGCCTTCCAAGCGTATACAAAGGTCGATGATACTTCCGCCCCTGCCTTCGGCATAGTCTATCCAAAGGTTCTTTTCCGTGTCCACCTTGAAACTCGGATGAGTTTCCTCCCTGAGTGGTGAGCGATACATGACATAGGTAGATGTTTTACGGACAGGCCTAATGCCTTTCCTTTCGAGATATTCCACGATGGAATATCGTTTGATTAGTGATAAATCTTCTTTTTTCATTGTTTTGATACTTTAATGGGTTGAATGATAATTATTTATGCTTGTCTGTTTTATGGTTTTACCGTTTCCAAAGTTTTTCCCCTCCAAACTTTTTCATCTTTCTTCTTACTACATATTATTTTGTGATAAGTGATTGATAATCAGTATTACTTTGTAGTATAAGACAATACTACACATTCTACTACATTTGACTACTACAAGTTTGAAGGAGCGGGCAGGGCAAGATTTTCCTAATCTTGTAGACATAGATGGGGCTACCACCGTTTCTTCGTTTGCTCACCTTTATATATTCTGCTTTCTTCAAGGCTTCGCCCATACGTTTGGCAACAAGTGGCTGGTGGGTATAAATACCCAAATAGGTGAGTATCTCCGTAGTGGTCATTAACGAATAGTTTTCGTCCTCCGCTGGTTTCTCGAAGCAACGCAGCAAGAGTTCCATCTCAGCGGTCTGTACCTGAAAGTCCTCACTCTCCCTGTATAGTTCGGCAATCTCTTCATCATCAAACCAATAGCGGAAACCTGACTTTAGCAGGGCTTTGGCTTCAGCATAGACATTGTCCATTGAAATACGCTTGGCTTTCTCTATGTCTATGGAAAGTACTTCAAAGGGCAGGAACCTTCTGCTGCCTGTCGGGTCTGTAAGAAAGTCATTGCCGTTCACTGATGCCACAAAGCTTGCCAAGTGGGGATGCTCCTCCACGTACTTGTCATACGGCATACGGTACTTGACCATCGGACAGGTGATGAGGTTTTTCAGCTCGTTCTCATCCCGCTTATTGAGGGCTTTTAGCTGGTCGTCTATGTTTACGATAAGGTTCTGACCGATATAAGTGAGTGTGTCCTTTTCCTGCGGATATATTTTTCCTGTGTAACTGTAACCGTGCAGTGCTGGGGGACAGAGCAGGTCAAGGAACGTGGTCTTGAACTTGCCCTGCTCGCCTGTGAGTACGAGGCAGGTATGGTTACGGCACTCACGGTCGTCCATTGCGTTGGCAACCACTGCCACGAGCCACTTGGTGAGGTACGGCAGCCATTTGTCGGAGTTGCGCACGACAACGCAACTTGCCAAGTCGGGAATGGCTTTCAGTGAAAGGGAAACTTTATTTCCACAATCAGGGTTACTGCTGCCTATATCCGTTGCAGACAACTTTTTGAAATACTCCTGTATGGGGTTGATGCGTGGAGAGAAACTGCTCTCGATGATGGAATAGAGATTATCAGAAGATGTGATAATCCCGATGTCGTTGTCTATCTCCCTGCGGAGCGTGTTGATTTCATAGCGACCCACTTTTGAGAAATGAGCATCGTTCTTGCTTCGGTATTCGGTTCTTCCCAATACAGTGTTGTATCTGAACTCATAGCGAGAGGACAGATAGGTTTCTATCTCACCGTTTTTTGAGGAAGTCTTCTTTTGCTTGGACATATTGTTTCCTCCCTCCGATTTACCTTTATCTGCATTCTTCTTCATTATATGCTTGGTTTGGTTTCCAAGAGTGAAGTTATGAAGAGAACAAGAAAGTGCCAAGCATTCGGAGAGTGCTTGCATAATGTTGCGTACATTGGCTATGAATTTCTCACAGATTTTTGACAAGAAACTGTTGGAAAGTATGGATTTAAGCCCAAAACAAGAGGACAAGTGTGTAAAGGATGCAAGAAAGGCAGGTGCTAATTTGCTACAATACGCATCGTATTGCGTCGGCTAAAAGGATATGATAAAATGGAGTAAAGAGACAAAGAAAGAGAGCGACAATCCTTTTGCCATTTCCATGTTTTTCCCTCTATTTCCCTACTGTTCCCTCGTGCTTTGAAGTATGGCAAACACTCTCTACTTTTGCAGGCAGAAATATGCGGTGAAACGCAAGACGGACAAAGGTTTTATTAAACCAATAAGACAGAAATACAAACAAAACAATAATAAAACTATGGGATATTTTATCATTACGGATTCAAACTGGGCAAAGCTGAGGAACGAGATTCTCAGCCTTGCCGAGACCTGCCACAAGGCATTCGGGGAACGAAGCAGGCACACCGATTGGCTGCACAACGGTGATGTGTGCAGGCTGCTTAATATCAGCAAGCGCACCTTGCAGCACTACCGTGATACGGGTGTGTTGCCCTTTGCCCAAATCGGGCATAAGTGCTACTACAAGCGTGAGGACGTGGAACAGTTGCTCCAAACAAAAACGGAGAAAGCTGAAACGGGAAAAACTAAAATCAACAAATAGACACGAAGATTATGGAACAGGTAAGAGATTTGAATATAGAGGCGGACGATATGCAGGTGGTGCTGTCAGCTATCAGCGGAGTAAGCAAGAGAATTAAGGAAGTGGCACAGACACACAAGCCGCTATTTGGCGATGAGCACTTCCTTACAGGTAAGGAAGTATGCGAGAGGCTGTATATCAGCCCTCGCACCTTGCAGGACTATCGGGACAGGAGGATTATTCCTTACACACAGTTTGCAGGGAAGATACTTTATAAGGAGTCGGATTTGGAAAAAATGTTGGAGGAGAATTATAAGAGGTAACGAAACCTCTGCAAAAGTCCGTAAAAAGAAGAATAAAGTGAATATAACTTACTGATAATCAATCATAGTTTTTCTTCTAAAAATAGTTTTGCAGAGGTCTCGGTAACAGGTATATTGCAAGTAGCTATTCAGCGACAAAGGACATAAAACAATATTAATAATCAAATAGTTACTTGTAATTACTAGACATTTCAATCCGTATATCTTCAGTAGAAAATCCAACAAAACCACTTTTCGATATCAACTTTTGCCTGATACGATATTTTGGAGATAGTACTCAAATTAGATTATAATCCTCTACATATTGTATGGCCTCAGTAATATTGCTAACTCCAAGTTTTTTGAATATGTTTGTTCTGTGAGTCTTGATTGTAGTTATCGAAACAGAGAGATACTCTGCGATGTTCGCTATGCTTTTACCATTTGCACTTTGCCCAATAATAACTTTTTCCATATTAGTTAAATGTGAATTATTGGTTTGCACCCATTTATCGTTTCTCAATTCAAAATGATAGTCAACCCCAGATAACTTAACCAAGGCGTTCCCTATTTGTTTTCTTGTTGAATACGTTAACATACAAATTCCTAGTGTAATATGTTTGTTACTGTCAATTAAGTAATGATTAAAAAATAACTTGGTACATTTTCAGGCCAAAGACATCGGCATTGAACAATGTATTCAATTCGATATTAGCAGTTCTCATATATTTTATTTAACCTCAAATCCGCAACTAAGCCCTTGAAGGTTCTTATTGCGTTTACACGTCCTCTCATTACTGAATTTGCAGATAATTTGAACTTGAAGCACCCACTTCTGCCTACAATATCCCCTTACCCCACAATGTGACTTGAGGCAATACACAATATCATTCCCATAAGTTGTAGGCACTATCCAAAATCAGTCTGGAAAACATCTGCGTAAGCATAATTACAGGTATAGATATTCAGCACATACCGCCTTGATGTCTTGATCCACTTGGCTGGTACAGAGATAAACCTGAAGACAAACGCTTTTATGCGACTTGTTACATTGAGTCCGAACTTCTTTACGTCAAGTCTTTGAATAATGGCCTTGTAAAAGTTACGGATAAGTGCTGTAAGAAGAAGGAACACTGTGTTCTCTGCCATGAATGATTTGGGCAATCTGTCCCACCCGAAACCATTGTTCATATCATCGAAGATACGTTCCTTTTCTCCACGAGGGTTATAGAACTCGACAATTTCTCTTACGGAAGAATCATAGTCGTTAGTCAGGATACAACGGTATGTGTATTCTCCTTCCCAAAAATCCTGCACACCATCCATCCGTTTCTGTCTTTGAATCACAAGTCGATATGCCTTACCTTTCCACTTCTCAACAAGGATAGAGTTCAATTCAAACTCAATGCCATTGATTTCTTCAGTTTTCCAGCCTTTGAGAGCAAAGGTGTCATTGTAGATCGAACTGCAGCGGTTAGCACGGATATAGAAGGACTTGCAGTGTTTTTCTATTTCCTCCACGATTTCCTCGGAACATGATCCACAATCAGCTCTGAAGCGATTGATAATGAGCCCATTCTGTTCAAATCTCTCAAAGAACCTCTTCAGCGTGTCCTTCTGATGGAAACGAACATTTGTGTTACCATCGCTATTCTCTATACCGACTATCAAATCGCCAATAACCGCCACGCCAGGGCGATAACCAAGGAACTTCTTGTATGTAGGCTTTGCATCATACTTCTCTGTCTCTATGAACTGATGGTCGAAATCAACATCATACATCTCACCCTCTTTCAGTTGGCCAGATGCAAATATACAATTGAGCAATAAAGTATTGAGAGTGTCAGCCGTATTGAAATCGTAGGTCTTGCCCATATCTGATGTGTATGAAATGTTTTCTTGCGTCAACTCCTTTATCGCCCTGAGGATAGTATCAGAGCTACAAGTGCGAAGTGTCGGATGAAGTGAGAGGTGGTTCATCAAATGAGTAGTGACATCCTCAATACATGAACCGCCACAGAAGTAGATACTCATGAGAGAACGGATGATTTCGCTGTACTGATAACCGAACGATCTACACCTTAGACCGAGGGTTGAGTCGATGACAGATGATAATGTGGAGTCAAATTGCTCCATGATTGAAAATAATCCCCCAAAAGGAGTGAGTCTCTCAGATTTAATTTGTATCTTCGCCATGTCTATCGTTGGATTCTCTTGTTTTTTTTTGCAACACTAAGATAAGTGAAAATTCTGACATGGCAAAATCCTGAGCAACTTTTTGTTGCTCAGGTACTTAAAAAGTTTAATTTATAATAGTGTTGCGGAATTAAGGTTTAATTAACTGATACGTAATGATATACGTTGTTGTTTAATTCTTTGTTGTCGTTTATTTTTTGTATCTTTGCCCTTGCGCAGGGCGCAGGTGGAAGCATACAAGAGAAGACATAGCGAGTGCGACAAATCAGGGAGTTTCCCAGAAGTCGCCAATCTGGACGAACGCCAACGCAGGTTGTTCTGTGCCCACAAGGCGATGGAACTTGGAACGCACGGCGTGAGTCTGGTCTGCAAAACATATCATGTCACCAGAAATACAGTGTATAGAGGTATTCACGAGCTTGAGAGCGGGGACACAATTGCTGCCGGACACATAAGGAAGAAAGGTGGAGGCAGAAAGAGTATTCTCAGTGTTCATCCCGAGTATATCGACATCTTCCGGGAGATTACGGAAGATGCCATAGGCGGCTTGCCGCAAGATGAGAGCGTACGCATGCTTTTCTATTCGCCTGGCATCATAAGAGACAAGATGGAGGTGGATTACGGAATAAGCATAAGCTATCACACCCTCAAACAAATCATATCCAAAGAGGGATTCAAGAAACGCACTCCGAAGAAGTGTACCTCGATGGCAGAGTGCAATAAAAGAAACGAACAGTTCGAGAAAATCTCCGCAATGAGAAGCATGTGTGAAGAAAATCACATACCCGTCTTCAGTATAGACACGAAGAAGAAAGAGTTGGTCGGCCCATTCAGAAGAGGCGGACAGGTATACTGCGACAGGTCGCCGCGATGCAGGGACCATGACTTCCCCTCCTTTGCAAGCGGCAAAATCATTCCCTATGGCATCTACGATGTTCAAAAGAATACTGGATACATGAGCTTCGGAATAAGCCATGACACAGCCGGGTTCTTCTGCGACAACTTCAAGTACTACTGGTATCGTGTGCTCCAAGACATCTATCCACATGCAACTGCCATCATGTTGCTCTGTGACGGTGGAGGTTCCAACAGCAGTTCCAGCAGGCTTTTCAAGCAAGAGCTGATCAAACTTTCCGAAGACCTCCATATTGACATAATAGTGGCGCACTATCCCCCGTACACGTCGAAGTGGAACCCCATTGAACACAGGCTTTTCTCTCAAATCACCAGAGTATGGAGTGGTATTTCCTTCGAGAGCGTTGAGCAGGCATGCGAACTTGCCGCAGAGGCCAGAACGAAATCCGGCCTTTGTGTCTTCACCAACATCAACAGAAAGAAGTACGACACTTCTCGTTGTGTGGATAGCAATTATGATGATGTCTGTCAACGGCATATTACCTTTGATGAAGAGCTACCGAAATGGAACTACAAGGTTTCATGGAGAGACAAAAAATACCAAGTTATTTTTTAAACGTTACTAAGTAATGATTAAAAAATAACTTGGTACATTTTCGGAGCCGAGGCATCGGTCTTGAGCAGTGTATTCAATTGATGAAAAACTCCAGAAATGGAACTATATGGTTTCATGGAGAGAGAGAAAAAAATACCAAGTTATTTTTTTATCATTACTAAATGGTTTTAAAAACGAAGTTGCATTCCCGTGTAGATGGAACGTCTGTTATAGTGTCTGTATCCTGTTATCGTAGAATAGTCTTCGCTGAACATTATGGCGCTTTCATTCTTGATGTCAAAGATGTTGTTGACAGTCAGAAAGAATATTAAATTGGATGATTTTAAGGTCAGCACTTTGTTGTAAGAGAAGTCAACGCTGCAATATCCTGAATATTGTTTCACATTATAATCGCCATATAAAGGTTTGTATGCCCCTGTTTCATTTATCTCGGCATTTATTATCGGGCTATAATAAAGCCCGGGCCGGGTTAAGCAAGACAGTGAGACAGTGCCTGCTTTCTTATGATAGTAAGAAATAAACGCTTTTATTAAATAGTCCATCCGGTTGTACGAGTTATACCATTTGCCCCCATTTCTGAATTTGGAATAGAGATAAGTGTATGCAAGTGAACCTGTCAAATTTTCGTATTTCTTACTCATACTGATTTCCGCTCCCCATATTTTTCTTAATAATCTTTCGGAAGTATCTGTTTCAGAAAAGTTTTCCTTCAGATTTTCTTTCTTATGATATGTAGCCAACCGGAGATTGAAATCATTTCTCGAAAATGAATACTCCAATGAATACTGCCTCGTTGATATGGAGGAAAACTCCTGTGTGTTGTAATATGGGGTTGCATATCCGTTATACTTCCCTAAAGAGGCCAATATAGAATTATAATTATTGAATGAATATTTTATGTTCGTTTGATAAGACCAATATCCGGATTGTTTCTTGACAGGTATATTTTTTCTGATTCCTACACCTAAAGTTAATTCGTTAAAGATCTGCACTCTGTTATACAGATAAAATTCGAGGTTGTTGTTTGATATACTGTTTTCAAAATAATAACTTGGGTTTTCAGGTTTTACCGCAAAATAATACTTTGGAAACCGGCTCCGGTAATTTTGCTTGGTATATTCATGTGAAAAACCGGATTGTAAATTCCATGACGGAGTGAAATAATATTTGAAATCGAAGTTACTGTATACATAGCAGTTCTTTTGCTTGGATAAAATATTGCCAAATTTAAAGTCCTCGTTTGAAAAGTCTGTGCCATTGTTTATTGAGATAAATCCTTTGCCCAATTTGTATTTGAAATTCAGAATATTGAAATTTCGTCTTTTACCTGCATCCACTGTCCCTGAAAAAGTATAAGAATAATCATTAGCCAGATACTTTTCATTAATAAAATAGGAATAAAGATTGATGCTTAACCTTTTGGTTAATTCTGTATGAAAATTCAAACCGGTATCTTCTGATGAAAATTTATTAATATCCTTATTATTTGCATTGACCCATAAATAAGGTTTAGAAAATTGATAATTTCCATATATCTGAAGAAAACTTTTTTTATTAATGGGCTGAGAGTGGAGGAAACCGATATTTGCAAGTGATAGAGAGAGAGCCGTTTCGCTTGCTGACAACTTCTTTATTGTGCCTATCTCTACCAGGCCCGCAGTTGCATTGCTGTAGACCAATGGGGGATTACTGGCATAGACGTTTTGCTCTTCTATCATTTCTGTATTGAACAGACTGAAATTTCCGATTCCATTTATCTGGGAATTGCGTACGGGTTTATATACCGGTACTTCATTTAACATCACTCTTGACATATCGCCGGCACTTCCTCTCAATTCGACATTGGCACTTTCTGATACATTGGTGGATGCAGGAAGGACAGTGACCATTTTCAATGCGTCACCGGCAGAAGAAGGGGTATTATAAATATCAAATTTAGAAACTTCTTTTATTGAGAATTCTCTTGATAAAGATGGATTAGCCATAATCACTACTTCTACAAGCATCTGTTGATCTTCTTCCATAACGATTGATATCTCTTTGCTTGTATCTAAGTGCACTGTTGGAATGATTTTGGTTTTCAGACCTAAAAAAGAGATGATCAACGTATCATTGTTGAAACTATGGCTTTGACACCGGAGAATAAAATATCCATTTATATCAGAAATGGTTCCCTTATCAGGTTCTTTTTTCAGATAGACATTGGCCGCCAATATAGGTTCACCTTTCTTATCTGTTATTTTTCCCTGTATATTCGCATCCTGCGCATATATATATGATGACCTGATTAAAAACAGGAGAAACAAACTGAATAAATGGAAGTCTATTCTCATGTTCGATCGGATATTTAGCTATTTATAAATCGTTTGATTTTATCTTACCTATGTAGGTGGAGGGTTTATTTATTGATTATTTTTTTGTACTCACCAATAAAGTAACTGTTCGGGTATTCTTTTTCCGCCATTTGTACATATTTCCTGGCTTCGTTCATTTTTTTGTTCTGGATGTAATATCGGATTAATAGTTCGAAAGCATATTCTCTTCCCCAAGTAGGCAGATATGGGTTTTTTATGCTTTTAGGCACTGTTGAAATAGCTTTTTTCAAATAATACTCCACTTTTTTCCCACCACCGAAACTCGCGGGTGTATAGAAATCATTGCTGCCCAGAACGTACCATCCTCTCAGATTCGTTGAATCAAGCTTCAAAGCTTTCTCTGCATTTCTTGTGATTTTAGATGAAAGGACTCCGGCGGCCATTCCTGAAGTGAATTGTATATAAAAACTTTGGGTCAGAGCCAGCAATGCATAATCTTCCGAGTTCTTGTTATTCATTTTTTCCAGAGTTATATATGCCTCTTTGATAGCTTTTTTGCTTTTGTCTTTATCTCCCAGCTTTGCATAAAAGACGCTTTTATAATAATTGACGTAAGATTTCCAATAAAGTACGATGTTATTTTGACTTTTCAGTTTATTTAGCTTTTGGGAAATACTGTCAAGAGGAGAAACGGAATTCCGGGCGAAACAGTTGTTCATGGCTGTCTCGATTTTGTCTTGGATGCCATTTAATATATTCTCTGGAGTTCCGACAGAAGAATTACGGTTCATACCGGTTGCATGCGTACTTGTAGTGATAGTTGCAATGGCAAAGAAAGTAACAAACAAAACGATAAACTTTTTCATATTTTTTCTTTTTAACGAGTTGATAAATTAAAGATATATGTCAATTCACAGGATGATAGAAGGTAAAAGGTGAGGTGATAATAGAGCAATCACCACAAATACCCAGCCTACGAACTGCAAATACCATATATTGCTATACATATATTTTTGAATAATAAATGAACGGTTAGCCTCTATTTCTTTGTAAGTTAATTTGTTACCTACTTTGAGTTGTAATTTTAACCATTTCATGTATTTGTAATAGCAAAATAATTTTGTGTAATCCGAGAAGAATGGATTCGTTTCGAAAATCAGTTGAGTGGCGAATGCCATATAAACCGGATAAGGGACTTTGAACATACTTCCGTAAATCATTAGCATAACGAATAAGAACCATGTCATAGCATTGCCGCTTATCAGGAATAAAAAATTCTTTTTATTAGACACTTGTGCGTTGATGACAGAAACATAAATATGAGGCAGAGGTTTCCAAGTGCCCCCTATTTTGTCTATTTTCATATTTACGGCCTTTGCTGTCAATACATGAGCCAGTTCGTGGAGCATCATCAGGATAATGAAAGTAATTATAAATGTGATCATTGTTTACTCCTTTTTACTTGAAATCTTTTGAAACAAAAATAGAAAGCTATCATGAAAGCCGCGGCCCACAAAGCCAAATACAATGTATAGGTATAATCACCTCTGAGAACTTTCAACACGGGCGTAATCGGGGAGAATTCCACAATGCCTTCGAATACGGGATTTATTTCTGTCATCGGATAAAATGTGTCACTTAAAAATATCAGTCCAAAATAGATGATGTTGATTAATCCTTTTTCGCTTTCAGCTTTCATGTTGGTGAAAGAGAGCAGTAAGCCCAAGAAAGAAAACTCTATTAATCCCAATATTGATCCTGACAGTATGGAAAGGTATTGCGGCACGTTTAATGTCACGCCAAATATGGCTCTACCTAATATAAACAGTATTACAAAAGAAAACAGGATGTAAATCATCCGGCTGAATACCAAACTGATAATATGAGTAATGATGTTGTAAGGCATTACTTTTATGAACTTCATGACTCCTGATGTGTAATACTGTTTGATAACCCCGCCAATAGCGAATAATCCGTCACTGGCTATGGTCATAGCGCAAATTCCCGTCAGCAAGAATACACAATATTCTTTGTTGTTGATTCCCCATATACTGGAAAATATAAGGAAAATAAATGCCGGAAATATCACCGTAAAAAATACGGCTTGCTTGATTCTCATGGAAGAAAGCAATTGATAATAGATTGAAGCTATGAGTACTTTCATCTTTCTGATTTTGTTAAGTAATGATTAAAAAATAACTTGGTACATTTTCGGAGCCGAGGCATCGGTCTTGAGCAGTGTATTCAATTGATGAAAAACTCCAGAAATGGAACTATATGGTTTCATGGAGAGAGAGAAAAAAATACCAAGTTATTTTTTTATCATTACTAAAATTTGATATATATCCTCTAACTCAACAGGCATAAGTGAAAAATTGTAGGTTCGGGTCTGAACCTTTTGTAATGTTTTGGTATCTTCTCTCTTCAAGTATATTTTGAGGAATTTATCATCTGGGATGACCAATACATTTTCATCATTTTCAAAAGGATCAGTGCCGGACAGTTCTTTAGAGATGACAATCTTTTGCTGATATGCCGACTCATTTATCAATTCCTGCGGGCTCAATGCTTTCGAGATAATTTTCCCTTCGTAGATAAAATAGATTTTGGTTGCATATTTTCCGGCTTCTTCCCAAAGATGTGTCGTGAACAGGACACCCCGGTTTTTGCTTTTGAAAATATTCCTCCAGATAACCTCCCTTATCATCGGATCGAGATCGGCGGTCGGTTCATCCAGAATCAACAATGACGGGTTATGTAATACGGACAAAAAAATGGCAACCCTTTTTCTTTCCCCTTTTGAAAGTTGATAAAAGAACCTATTCTTTATCTTATCTAATTCAAGGAAATCGTAGATGTCTCGTGGCAATTCCGATATGTTATAGATTCTTCGAGTGAATCCGATTATTTCTTTGACTTTTAACATGGGGAAAATAACCGGATTATCCCAAAGCACACCAATATTCTGTTTGTTCTGGTCGAAGTTGCCTTTTCCGAAAAATGCGAAATTGCCGGATGAACATTTCATCATATTACACAACAACTCAATGAATGTTGTCTTTCCGGAACCGTTCTGTCCTAATAGAGCTACAATTTCTCCAGGATTAACTTCCAGCGATACATTGCGCAGGATGGAAGTACCCTGAATCGAAAAAGAAATATTATTTGCTTGTAACATTGTCATCTTGAACCTCCTTGTTTTTTCCAATTACAATCACATTTTGCACAGTTTCAAAGGTTCCGTCAGCAGAGAGGATCTGGTTGATGTTGTCATCAACGTAGCTTCCCAGAACGCAAGAGCCAAGTTCGAGAAATTCGGCGAGTAACGAGATGTTCTGAGTTAAAAATCCAACTTCCTGAAGTATAAATCGGTAGCCTCTGTCGCCATATTTGATAAGTACTCTCTCAAAGAAGGACGTGATGAAGAACACGCAACTACAATGTTGCAAATCCACGAAAGGTTCTGCTACGAGATTTTCTCTTAAATATTCCATATAATCTTCTTCTTTGATGAATTCGAGAACTGACTTATTGGGGCTATAATGGTAAATTCCTTTAGGCAATACACTTGTATTCAAATATACGTATAATTCAAGTGGATATAAGGCACCTGCAGATGGAACCGTTCTGAATCGTAACGTAGCTTCTGATTCTTTATTAAAGTCTTCTCCGCTAATTCCATAGCTATAATGGCAGAGTAGCGCCAGCTCGTTGAGCGAAATGGAGTAAGGAGAATAGGCTCTTCCGGAACGGCGCTTAGCAAGGATATTGAATAGATTGGTTTTTTCACTACCAGGCATCTCTTTGAGATAAGGTTTCAAATCATACTCTTTGCTGGTGGGAAACACTTTATACGGTTGGCACGAGCGTTGGTGGACGTATTTATTGGAGAAACTTTGGATACTTTCAACTTGTTTGCGAATCAGAAACTTATCAAATTTCACATTCTCGTTAAAAATCAAAGCCAACGATTCACCAAAATTTTTAGCTCCATATAGTCCTGAATCTAAGCTTGCTATTAATGCTTTTGATTTTATTGTTTTCATATTATTAAGGGAATGGATGTGGATATACATTTAATTCTTCAAAAGGATAGCATTTGTAGCCTAGTTCCTGCGGTATCGTATATAGTCTTTTTCCGCCCAGGAAATAAAAGGAATACGCACCACCCATTTGTATTAATTGAGGAACGATAACCCTCAGACAATAGAAGCCTGCCTGATTTACATCAGGAGTCGTGATGTCTTTTACTAATACATTGTAACCTTTGGACTTCAGTACGCTGGTAATGTGCCGGATGTTCTCTTTGGTTGAGCGTGCAGACTCTTCAAGAAAATCAATCTTTCTGGTCGGCTTTGTTTCCGTCCAGATTTTGAAGACCTCGCACAGTTCTGGTTTTTTTATATATAGTATAGAATGGTCTTCGAAATCCAGTAATGTATGAAAGTTTTCAGAAGGCTGCCAATTCTTTTTCTCTCCTAACAAATATCTGAAATAGCTGACGCTTTGCCCCATTTCGAGAATAACTTTCTTCAATGCTTCGCCATAGGTGTCTCTTGTCGCAGTGCCTACGGCTACAAATTTACCATATTCGGCTTCACCGAAACAGATACCATAAACTGTCGGAATACCTAAATCGTAAGTTATATCCATAAAATGCCACTCGTAGCTTGCTGGAAAACGCTCATGGATAAAATGGCTGATATCCTCGTCTATAATAATTTTTGGAGCGCTTATTTTCTGCCACCAAGTGAGAGAAAACGAATCTCTTTCAATGACTTCATGTAATGCAACCAGCAAAGCCTTGTCCCAATTCGTATGTGCTGCCAAGCCTGTTGATGTACTTACATTTATCCATTGCTTTTCACATGACCAGGGAAGATAGATGCATGCTCCGGGAACCCAGGTTTCTTTCCCATTAGTAATATCCATGCATTTATCCCAATGTAATTCGATATTCTCGTCGAACCGATGGAGAGGATAATTTTCCTGGGCATATTGCTTCTCATGGAACAAGGCATATTCCGAGGGCGGTATAGCGTGTACTTTTAGATTTTTATAAGAACTTAGGATCATATTCTCTTTATTGTAGAATACGGGGCAATACCTTTCTACCGTTTCACCTAAAGTTCCCATAAATGACTTTTGCAGATCAAAGTTACATCCGCTACTTCTTCCTTCATACTTTTCTGCTCCGAAAGCCAGAGTGTTGCTGGGCCAAATACCAAAGCTTACAAGTTTAGGATCGTAATTGAGCCTGGGTAATTTGGATACATGATTTACAATTCCAAACTGATTGGAAATCAGCATTGTACCTTTAATCAGAGAGTTGTTGACTGCATCCATTGTTTTTTTATGTTAAAGAGTTACTGATTCGAGCCACGGAGCCGGATTATAATCCAATGCTGGTTTACATACATGACAAATCGGAGCTTTTATAAAAGTATGCTTTTCTACTTCATAATTGGACGGATTTATCAATATACAACACTTCCAAGTTTCCGGGGGATACCAGGCATAAAGAAACTTCAGCATATCTGCAATTACAATAGCGGAAGCCATATCCTTTACTACCGGTTGGATATTCAAGTCTGGTTTTGCTGATGCTTTCTCTGTTTCAAGGTATTTAACGTAAGAGTCATTGAAGTTGATGAATTCGTCATTGCTCCTTATTCTATTTTTGTAACAATCATAACATCCTGTGTATTTGCCGTGGAAAATCGGCCCAATACTGAATTTTCCAGAGAAAGTCAGTCCTTCAATCAATAACCATGGTTTGCTGTGTTTCAATGCCTTCTCGTTGATAATGTGCATTTTGTACGGATTCCAAGTCAAAGAATCAACAATGATAAAATCGCTGTTACAGAGGATTGACTCAATTGTTTCATCCGACAATTCATCTATTGAGTAGATAACAAAATGTTCTATGTTATATTCGGATGATTTCTCTTTCACTTGGTTGCCAAAATCTGTATTGCCAATATAAGCAATCTTCATTTCTGAAACCGGTTTGTGATTGACTTCATTATATATATCAGAAATAACAGTGGCACCTTCTGCTTCGAAATTCAGTTCATCTAGAATTCCACATTCTTGTAACTCTTTTACTACATCCAAAAGTTTGTTATAGTCAGCCTTATTTAATAGTTTTTGGATTGTTGAAAAAGATATTTTATCCCGTGTATCGTACAATCTGATCAAGTCTTTAAAAATCAGTTCTTTTTCGGAATCTGTAAATTCTATGGTTGTTGTATCTGTTTTGGTTCTTACTTGATACAGTTTATTGTCATTATCGAAGAATATATCAAATTGTTTCATTGTTTTTTAATTTAATGGGTAAAATCGAAACCAGCTATCTTCCGCTTCTTCCTTTCGTGATGAATCGAAAGATAGTCTGGCTTCAAAAACAGACTTGTTGATTTTTGATAGTTGTTTGAATAACTGCTAAAATCTCATTCTGCGTAACAGATAAATGTGAATAATCGTACCATAAACTAATAATCGTAGTATATGTGTGTGATTTCACAACAACCTCGTTTTTAATGATTTAGAGAATAGCTGACTCAAAACGAGCTACACTCATTTGGCTACTATTAGGCTACAGCAGCCTGTTCCATGGATGCACTGGAGGAGAAAAGTGACCAGCAGCAGCAACATGAATTGCAATTACAGCAACAACCTGAAGCAACAACTTTAGCTGCATAATTTGTGTGGCTTAGTAGTTTTTTCGTTTTCATAATTGTATTATTTTAAAGAAACCTACTCGTAAGCTTTTCGGTATCCGCTCCTGTTTACACAGCCAGGACTGTTTCATATATTTCATTTACAAAATACACATATATAATGTGTGGCAAATATATGGAAATTCTTCGAGATATGCAAGGATTTCTCAAAAAAATAAGCGCCACAGCTTGTTTTTAGTAATGATTAAAAAATAACTTGGTACATTTTCGGAGCCGAGGCATCGGTCTTGAGCAGTGTATTCAATTGATGAAAAACTCCAGAAATGGAACTATATGGTTTCATGGAGAGAGAGAAAAAAATACCAAGTTATTTTTTTATCATTACTAAACAAGGGGTCAACGAGGCATGTATCATTTGCTTACATAAAGAGGTATTTATTGAAAAGTCAAAATGCAAGACAGAGGACTCTATACGGGCATAGTTTTTTTGTAACGCGAAATACGATTTAAGAATATTGCTCAAATAGCTTAACTGCCTTTCATCAAGTATATTATCAATTCTTCCTCCGTTATCTCTAAATCTTTTTTGTTGTAGAGTTGAAAAAATAGATGGTGATATATATAGAAAAGTATATTGACAGAAATCAATCAGAACTATTTTTCCATATCCAAGCCTATCAGTAGCTTGGGCACTTTTTATATAAGGAGAATAATCACTGGTGGCTTGACTCCGGATACTCTGTGTGTTGTCGTCTGCCTCTTTTAACCCTTTTAAAATATCGAAAATCGTCATTCTATGGAGTTTTTTACGTGTTCACGTTTTTTGACTATATAATGTTACATGAAAGATTATATATTATCATACAAAAGTATGATTTTGCAAGGAAACCTGCAAGAAAACATCGAAATTATTTGAACTCAACTATATATTTTTCTAATTTTGACGACAAAAGAATGCAATGCCTGAAGCAGTAAGAAGGCGATTAAATGTTACATTAAATGAAAAACCAAAAACTTTTTTCAGTTGAGGAATTATCCTTAATGGAGTCGCTTGAAGTCAAGGGTGGAGCTTCTGAAATGGCAGCCTCTCAGACAGGATGTTCTAACAATGTTGCCGGATGCGGATGTGATGTTATTATTGTGACAGATCAATCTCAACCGGGGGTACAACATGCTTAATGAACAGTTCTACATCATTTCAACGTGTACCTGAAGGTATTTCGTGGTAGATGATAATGAAACTTCAACACTTTAAGAGCCATATCGTTCATTACCATACTTGATATGGCTCTTTTATTTTTTTACGGGATGTTAATTAAGTATTGTAATATATGAAAGCAAGTAATTATAACTATATAATATACCAAAATAACCAATCTTATTGGTACAATGGGCTTGAACACACTTATTTTAAGCTTCCCAAGGATTTAGGGTTAAAAATAGAGAGGCTACTCACAGACAAAGAAAGAATTGAGTTCATCCCTAAAGTTCTAAAAGACAAGCTATCAGCAAGTGGTTTCATTGTGCCGGATAATACTGATGAGCTTTCAATAATTAGGAAAAGATATTGTGATTCAGTAAACAAGAAGAACTATCTGTTAATCATTCTACCAACCTTGGATTGCAACTTTAAATGTTGGTATTGCATACAAAATCATATACCTTCAAGAATGTCGAAGAGTACAATGGAGAATGTGATGACACACATCAAATATATGATTGATGTACAGAATATAGAATCACTTCAAATCGAATGGTTTGGTGGTGAACCGTTAATGTACTTAAAACAAATTATAAAGCCAATATGTGAATTCGCACAAAAAGAATGTGAGAAAAAAGGTGTAAAATATTCAACAACAGCTACATCAAATGGTTACTTCATTTTCCCCAAAAACATTCCATTAATTCAAAAACTTGGCATGACGCGGTTTCATATTACATTAGATGGACCCAAACAGAACCATGATAAAGTAAAATATCAGAAAGGTTGTGATTCTGCATTCGATCATGTTCTAAACAACATCAACCAATTGCTCAGCAATACAAAGGCTGTTAATATTCTATTGAGAATTAACTATACTGACGAGAATCTAAATTATGAAATAGTAGATCAAATCAACCATCACATTACAATGGCTAATCGGGGAAGAATAACGATTACCCCCAAAAAAGTATGGCAAGAAAAGGTAAGGAAAGATAGATATAAAGACATCGGAGAACTTCTTAATTTATTTGAACAATCTGGTTATAACACAATACGTCTGGACGTTATCACAAACTTCGTTCCATGTTACGCTAGTCGTAAGTATTATAATGCCATTAATTTTAATGGTGATGTTATAAAATGTACGGCATGCAATGATTTGTATGAGAACAAAACTCATGGCATTATTCAAAACGATGGTTCTATTTCTTGGAACATGGATTTTATCAGAAAATATGAGGTGAAATCCTTTGAGAATAAACGGTGCTTACAATGCAAACAACTTCCAATTTGTATGGGGGTGTGTCCAAGGGATAATGAATATGTAAATGCGTGTAAATTCGATGGAATGGATATCAATTTGGAAGATTCGATGGTAAATTACATTGATTCAATGTGTAAATAATTTATATTATGGTGGCAAGAATTTTCACAACGTTATGGTTTGCCTTTGTAGTCTCGTTGATAAGCAGCAACGCACAGAACAGGATATACGGTACGGTGACCGATCCGTCTGGCTGTCCATTAGCCGGCGTTGACTGCGTATTGGCCAGCTTATCTGACACGGCAGCCATTGCTCACACGTTGACGGATTCAAAAGGAACCTTCAGTTTGAATGTAGACGAAGACGGACAGTTCCTGTTGAAATTCTCTTGTTTAGGGTATCGGCCACAACAGCTAACGTGCAAGCGTGGCGATGTCGGAGTGGTCAAGCTGACAGAAAGCATACAGAACCTTTCAGAGGTCACTGTGTCGGCTCAAGGGCTAAGAAGCTTCGGCAACGCAGACATCATCCTGTTAGACAGGCGTGCCAGACAGATGGGAAACAACGCTTTGGAGGCCATCAGTAGCCTGCCGCAATTCAGACTTTCAACAAACAGCGGTGAACTGCTGACGGCAGATGGTAAAATTGTCTTGGTGCTGATTGATGGAATCAGGAGGTCGGTACGTGAACTGATGCTGCTCAAAGCCGACGAAATAAAGACCCTGCACTACTATTCCAATCCGCCTGCAAGGTTTGCGCATGAGAAGATAGGTGCTGTATTAGATGTAGCGACTAAGCGCACCAACAAAAGGCACTATTCACTATATCTCGACACCAAAAACAGTATCACCACAGGATATGGTACCAACTTGATTTCCACCAGTTATAGCGATTCGCTCAACAAGGTGTCTGCGGCATATTTTCTGGACTACAGACATCTTGACCGGAACACCATGGAAAACCGTTATGTCTATCCGGATGTGACGAACGATTACAAGGGTCTGTCGGGTAAATACACTGGTACCTACCACATAGGACAATTATTCTATCAGCGTTTCCAAAACAGCAACCTTTTCAATATCACTTTAGAATATCGTAAGTTTCCGGCTACCCAGCAATACAGTCAACAGCTCTTGCGGACGGGTACATTGGAAGATGCCAACCACAGAAGGCTTCAAAGTGACTTTTCATCCATATCGGCCAACATCTACTTCGGACACACCTTCCGTAAAGGCAACAGTCTGTCGGTCAATGTGGTGAACACTTATTTCAAATCCAATTCGAACAATAATCTAACAAACACCTCGGGAACGGGAACGTTTACCAACGTCGTCGACAACAAGTCTTACTCGCTAATAGCAGAAGCACTTTATACTGACAAACTGTGGCAGGGAAATATACAGATAGGAGCCTACTATCAATACAAAAACCTGCGTCAGACAGACGGGGCATCCAATTTGTCGACAGTGAATACGCAAAAGGAATACCTATACGCCGACTACACCAATCAATGGGGGGCATTGTCCTACAACCTGGGAATCGGTGTGGAGAACAACCGATATAGAACTGCGACGAAGGCAATAGCCAACTACATCCTTATGCGGCCTTCTGTTTCTCTTAATTACCAGCTGCACAAACACAGTTCGCTACGCCTGACGTCGTCCATAGCATCTGCGGTTCCTAACGTCGGTCAGCTCACAGATAGTCGTACCGTCGTGGATGAACGATTCTATCTACAAGGCAACAGCAGTCTGAAGCCCTACCATTTCTACCGCACCGAACTTAGCTTCCAGTATGCGTCGGCCAATAATATCTGGTTTGTCAAACCTTCCGTCAGCCATGCCTACTATCCCAGCAAGTTACTATGTTTGCAAAGGCTAACACACTAAGACAAGTCGGATGCCGCTCTTCGGAGGCTTCGCGCCTCCGGCCGCATGGCAAACCACCGCGGTGTTTTTCATAGTCTGCAAGGAAAAAGTTGGTACGATAATAATTGGATTGTATATTTGTAGTGCAAACGACAAATGACAAACAATTAGAACCGTACCGATATGCAAAGAAACAAAATTTCCTTCAAAGGACAAAAGATTTACATCGGAATTGATGTGCATGCAAAAACTTGGGAGATCTGTGTGCTGACCGAGTCGGGTTACAAAGAGAGGCACCCGCAGCAAGCCTCCGCAAAGACGCTCTTTGACTTTTTGAAGAAGCATTTCCCTGATGGCGAGTACCATGCCGTGTATGAGTCAGGCTTCAGTGGTTTTTCCACATACTACGCTCTCAAGGAGTACGGCATCAACTGTGTCGTGACCCATGCCGCGGATGTTCCGACCACCCAGTACGAGGAGGTGATGAAGACCGATAAGGTAGATGCAGCCAAACTTGCGCGCTCCTTGCGCGCCGGTGACATCCGTCCCATATACATCCGTGAGAAAGAGAATATCGATGACAGGTCAGTCATCCGCATAAGGAAGACCATACAGAAACAACTCTCTGGCTACAAGGCAAGGGTGAAACACCTGCTGCACTGCAATGGCGTGGAGATACCCGAGCGGTTCGCAAGACCGGGGACGCACTGGTCAAGGGCTTTCATCAAATGGCTCAAGGAGGATGTCGTGCTGCTTTCCTCCTCAAGATTGTCGTTGGACTTGCTCGTCAAGCAGGTGGAGACGATACGCCAGACACTCTTGGACGCGACAAAATCCATACGAAAGCTTGCGCAGACCGACAGGTACAGGAACAATTACGAGCTTCTGATATCGATACCCGGCATAGGTGTAAGTGTAGCCATGTGCATACTGACAGAAATCTACGATGTGAAGAGATTCCGTAACGAGAACCAGTTCGCCAGTTATCTCGGCCTGATACCGACCTGTCATAGCAGTGGAGAGAAAACCGCAAGCGGAGAGAAGATTTTCCGTGGCAACAAGCATCTCGGACCGATGATCATAGAGGCTGCATGGATAGCCATCTACAGAGATTACGGACTGGGAATGGCCTATGCCAGATACAAGCAGTCCATGAAACCGCAGGAGGCCATAGTCAAAATAGCCAGAAAGATGTCCAACATCATTTTCTCGGTACTCAAGAACAGTAGGAAATATGAGCCATACAGATGGGATAAAGAATAACATACAGACTTTCGGACAACTTCATAAAACGACTCCTTTTCATAATTGATGGACCTTCGGGTGTCATCTCCGATAAGATTGTTGCGTTTTACCTATATTCTGAAGAAGTAAATTGTTGGGCGGATACGTCCGTGTCAACTCATAGAAGTTTGTCTGATAGGTCTGTTGTTCGTAGCCTTTCCATACCCGGTGTTCCCATGCCGGGCTGGTGGCTGTTGCTTCTTCTAAAGTCATCGTACTAATAAACTTCACGCTAAGTGATTGATAATGAACAGTTAATAAATTACAAATATTTTCCAATTATTTGGAAAGCAACATAGAAGAATATGACAGTTGTTTCCGCTGACGGTTCGGACTTCGTGAACCAGATTGTGGGCATCCGCCATGTCAACGAGTATGGCGCATCGCTTGTTCTGAGTTGCAGACCTTTCTCCTGGCTAACTTTGCAGCCTTACTATAACTATCTGTCTTCCAAATACAATACGCCTAATCAGCGTGTCAACCACAATCTGAACAATGTCGGAATCTCTTGTCAGGTGGTGGCAGGCAAGTGGCAGTTCATTACCAACCACAATCTACCGATGACCACTGTTGAAGGTGATGTCTTTGAGAAGATTGGGTATAATGCGAACGCATCCCTTACCTATAAATTAGGTGCAATCACCGTGGGTGCCATGTTCATTTACAATCCCGATCCTTCCAGGATTTATGCGGACACTCCTTCATTCCATTTCGTAGAAAAGACCCGATGGGGTAATTTCAAAAATCTTGTGGCACTGACTTTCGTCTATTCTTTGTCAAAAGGCAATTCACGAAGGCATCTGGGTAAAAACATTAATAATAGAGACAACGACTCCGGTCTTACCAAATACAACACAGCAAAATAAATGTCCTTTTATTTTTATAGGCAACATGACGCCATGCAGTGTGGGATTGCCTGCATGGCTATGGTCTGTAAGTATTATGGTAGAAAGTGTTCATTTGAAACTCTATCAAATACCTGTACTATAACCAATGAGGGTGTTTCAATGCAGGCTTTAAAACAATTGGCAGAAGCCTTAGGTTTTGATGTGCTATGTGGAAAAGCAAGCTTGTATCAAATAAAAGACATAAATTATCCTTGCTTACTCCATTGGAACCAAAATCATTTTGTTGTACTATACAAAGTTAAAAAGAACGGATTCTACATTGCAGACCCTGCAAAAGGGCATGTAAAATACGACCTCGAAGTATTTAAGAAGCATTGGGTCAGCACTCAATCGGACGGTGAGGAGAAAGGAATAGTCATGTTCTTGGAACCCACACCAGCATTTTATGAAAAGCAGATGGAGGAACAGCCAACAGAGGAACGCTCGTTCAGATTCCTCTTTGGCTACATCAAGCAATATCGCAAGTACTTCGGGCAGATTGTCTTAGGTTTGCTCGTGGGCAGTTTGTTACAGCTTATTCTGCCTTTCCTCACCCAGTCTATCGTGGATGTGGGCATCAAAAACCAGAATATCGGTTTTATATGGCTGATACTCTTAGGACAACTGATGCTTACCGTGAGCCGTACTGCCATCGACTTTATTCGCCGTTGGCTGTTGCTGCACATCTCGCTGCGCATCAACATCTCATTGGTAAGCGACTTCTTCATCAAGCTCTTAAAGCTGCCGATGTCATTCTTCGATACCAAACTGATGGGCGACCTCATGCAGCGTATGGGCGACCACAGTAGGGTGAACACGTTTCTGACGCAACAGACGCTCAGTATCGTGTTCTCACTCTTCACCTTTGTGGTGTTCAGCATCGTACTGCTATCCTATAATTGGCTCGTCTTTGCCATCTTCATGCTCGGCAGTCTGCTTTATGGCGGTTGGCTTGCACTCTTCCTCAGGCGCAGAAAGGTACTTGACTACGAACTCTTTGAGCAGCAAGCCATCAACAACAACAAGACCTACGAGTTTATCACCTCCATGCAGGAGATAAAGCTCCAAGACTGCGAGCAGCGCAGACGCTGGGAATGGGAGGACGTGCAGGCAGACCTCTTTGGAGTGCAGATGAAATCGTTGAAACTCCAACAGACACAAGAGGCAGGCAGCATCTTCATCAATGAACTGAAAAACATCGTCATCACGGTGGTCGCAGCAACAGCCGTCATTCATGGACAACTCACGCTGGGTATGATGCTTGCCGTGCAGTATATCATTGGGCAACTCAACTCACCTGTCGAGCAGTTGATGAGTTTCTTCTATTCGGTGCAGGATGTAAAGATAAGCCTTGAACGTATCAATGAAATCCACCGTATGGATGATGAGAACGGAAAGCAAGGATTGGAAACAGCAGTGAAAGAAGAAAACGAAGGCATAGACCTTGAAAACGTAAACTTCAAATACGACCCTCACGCACTGAAAACTATTATAGATGATGTTAGTCTCACTATCCCCAAAGGTAAGGTAACAGCCATTGTGGGCGCATCGGGCAGCGGTAAAACAACGCTCATCAAACTCATGTTAGGCTATTACCCCGTATTGGGAGGTCAAATAACTATTGGCGGAACAGATGTAAACGCACTTAATAAGAAATGGTGGCGCAGGCAATGTGGCGTGGTGATGCAAGACGGTGTGATATTCTCCGAGAGTATAGCAAGGAACATTGCCGTAGATGACGGCGAGATTGACAAGGAGCGATTGCAGAAAGCTGCTGAAATAGCTTGTATTCATGACTATGCAATGGGACTGCCCTTAAAATACAACACTAAGATCGGTCGCGATGGCGTTGGTTTGAGTCAAGGACAGAAACAGCGTATCCTGATAGCAAGGGCAGTGTATAAGAATCCCGACTATATCTTTCTTGACGAAGCCACCAACTCGCTCGATGCCAACAATGAGCGTATGATAGTAGAACATCTTGATGAGTTCTACAAAGGCAAGACGGTGGTTATCGTGGCACACCGCCTAAGTACGGTGAAGAATGCTGATCAGATAGTGGTATTGGATAAAGGCAAGGTGGTAGAAATTGGCAACCATGAAGCACTCACAGCAAAGCGGGGTGCATACTATAACCTCGTAAAAAATCAGTTAGAATTAGGCAACTAACAGCAGAAAGGAATATTATGGCAGACAACGAGATAGAACTCCGCAGCGAGAAAGTAAGGCATATCATTGGCGAGATACCGTCAAGGATTGTCCGTTATGGTATCACGATAATCACCATTGTGATATTGGGACTATTGGTGGGCGCATATTTTATACCTTATCCCGAAACCATCAGTGCAAAGGTGCAGATGACAAATGCCCATCAAGGCACAATAACCGTTCCCTATAAATACGTGAATACGATAGCAAGAGGAATGACAGCGAACATCGAAGTTGAGGGTTACGATGCAGAAACATACGGAGTTGCAAATGGTGTAATAACAGCCACATCGCATACACCCCGACAAACGGCAGAAGGCAGCGTATTCACGGCACAGGTAAGGATAACGGATTGCAGGTATAAAATTATCAGCGGAATGGTGGGCACGGCATCTATACTTATAAGCAATGAAAGCGTGCTCCAGAGGATAGTCAAGCAAATAACAAATAGCATATAATTCCCTTTTTAACCGTAATGAAGCAGTGAAAGAAGAAAGGCAAATGTAGTTACTGCGTAGTACAATTATTTTGAGCAGCCAACTACACGTTAATCCTTTCTCTTTCACCGCTTTAACTCTTATTGTAGTAATGTAGTAAGATATAATCGGTGAAAGAAAAAGGAAATATATTCATTAGTTCTTGGTATTGCCTAACAGGAAGATTGGCGTTACAATGGCAGACTCTGTCTGCAATCTTCTACTGATGTACTTTCTGAATAAATGCGCTTCCATGCTGTCCAATAGAAAGGACAGGGCAATGATTGTTGAGAGCGGATAAAGTGATGCATAACCAACACACTCTCTACCATTGATAACTTCTTCTTGGCCTGCACCCCTTTCATCGGGATGCAAGTTGGAAGATTTTATTATCGCTTGAAGCCTATGATTGAGTTTTCTCCACGTCACACCGAAGAACCTCGCAAGTTCTCCCTCCGTCATGGCAATCTCGCCTTTACCCTTGTGGACAACCTGCATATTACTCCCCCAATCAAAGTAACTGCGATGATTGTACGTGCTATTTTTGCTCTTTGAATTATTGCTTGCTTTCATGCCGTTTCCTCCATTTTACAGGTTGCAAAATCCGAAGGTTCACAAGCCTCTCTCTCCGCAATTTCTTTCTCTTTTGCAGATTGCTTGGCAATGAGCCTGTCCATATCCTCCGAAATCTTCCTGTCCGTCACCTGCGCGTAAATCTGCGTGCTTGATATGGAGGCGTGCCCCATCATCTTGGCAATGCTCTCAATGGGTATTCCTGCACTTAAACTCATTGTACCGAAAGTGTGCCTTGCCATATGATAGGACAACCGTTCTCTGATACCGCAAGCCTTGCCCACAATGCACAGGTTCTTGCCCATTACGCTACGGCTGCAACTACGGGGGAAGACAAGGCTGTCGCCTTTTTCTTTCACCGTCTGCAGTTCTTCGTTTCCCTCCTGTTCTTCCCAACAATGGCGGATAATGGCCTCCGCTATTGGATGCAGCGGCACAACGAACTCCACCTTTGTCTTTTGACGTTCCTTTCGGATATACTTCCTCCCGCCCGCTGCCGTTTGGATATGCCCATATTGCAGAGTTTCCATATCAGCGATTGCCAGTCCCGTAAGACAGGAAAAGACGAACATCAGCCTTGCCAATTCCGCCTCGCTGTCATTCATTTTCATTGTCGCAAGTTTAGCAACTTCACTCTTTTGCAGGAAGCGTATCTTCTTTTCTTCTTTCTCATACTTGGCATGCTCAAAAGGATTGCAGCGAATAATCCTCTTGCTGACCGCACGGAACATCAGCCTGCTCAGCCAGCAGAGATAGTTGTTGATGGTCGTTCCCTTTAATCCGCGCTTTTTGAGAAAGAAGCGATATTCCTCAAACAAGTCCTCCGTAATGGTGGAAATGGATATGTCCTGCAATCCTTTATCTTCCACAAACTCACGGAGGTTCTTGTCAGAATGGGACAGATTCAGATAAGTTCCCTCCGCCCTTGACTTTCCAACGCTTTCCTTGAGTGCTTGCAGCTCCGCCCTGCTCATGGCAAGGAGGGTTGACGGATTCTCTGTTATGCCTTGCAGGTGGTTCTTGATAAGTTCAGCACTTACCACTCCGTCCCTTGTCAGTATATCCTGATAGGTCTTTTCCACAATTTCCCTGAACTCATGGAGTCTTTGATTGGTTTTCCTGTCTGTCGTCAAGCCCTGCTTGGTGTTCCACTCGGAGGGATTGCATTCTTCGCCCGTGGTAATGGTTGTGCTTTTTCCGTCTATGGTGATACGGCATAGAATGGCGGTATTGCCATCTGCCTTAATTTTCTGTCTGTTGATATAGAACATTATCTTGAATGTACTTCTCATTGTCTTGATGCTTTAATGTTTTGATTGATTGGATGAAAAAAAATAAGATGATGAGACTTTATCGTTAGATAGTCAGCTGCATATCACCTGTAAAAGAGAGGAAAAGGTCGAACTCCTCAAAAAGTTTCAGTGGAGTTACTTTGGCATAGCGTTCCGTCATGCTTATGTTGGAATGTCCCAGCATCTTGCTTACCGTTTCAATAGGCACACCCTGTTCAAGCGTGATGAGTGTTGCAAAGGTGTGCCTTGCGGTATGAGTGGTAAATGGAAACGATATGCCTGCACGAAGCCGCAGGGCTTTCAGACAGGTCTGATAGCTCTTGTACTTGATATAGGGAAGCAGTGTTTCCCTTTCATCGCAGTGAAACCTCTCTATCAGCCTAATGGCTTCGGGCAATAACTTGATACGGCAGGGTACGCCTGTCTTGTGGCGGTTGAATTTCAGCCACATTTTGCCTTCATCATCACGGACAAGGTGGGACTTGCTCAGTTCCATCAGGTCGCAATAGGCTGCACCAACATAGCAGGCAAAGAGGAATATGTCCCGTGCCGTTTCCATTTCTTCCTCCAAATCCTCAAAGCAGAGAGCCTTCAGCTTTTCCAACGCTTCCTTGTCGAGTGCCTTGGGGAGTTTCTTGTTGCCCTTTGATATCTTAACCTTGTCAAAAAGGAGCGTGTCTGCCAATCCCTCACGGTATGCCAATCTGCATACCGTCTTCAAATGCGTGGCTACATTATAGAACGTGCTTTCCTGAAAACCACACTCACCTAAGAAATACTGCTGGAACTCATGGATAAAATCCTCTGTAAGTTGCGAGAATGCCAAGTCCGAAACCTTGTACTTCCGTTGAATAAACTTCTGTAAATGTATCCGGGTGGAGTGGTAGCCGTGTATGGCTCCTTCCTTGATGTCTATACCTACATGGTTTTCTTTTTCCTTGATGAGTATGTCCAGCCTTTCGATGAGCATGCACCGTGTCTGCACGCTGCCCTGAAACTGCTCCTTCACATCGGTTGCGTCAAACGGGCATCCTTTGGAGAGCAGGGACTGATAAGCAGACTGAACGGACAGCAACAGGTTTTCCAACCTGCTGTTCACTTCCACCGCCTCACGGCTCTTTCCGTCCATTCGGCTCTCACGGGGATTCCACAAATCGGGATTGCAGGAGAGTTTGCAACTGAACTGGGCAATGGAACGGTCGATGGTTATCCGCCCCATAATCGGGGCTTTGCCCGACTTGTCAAGACCGCTCTTTTTGAGGTAGAGCAACACCTTCATTTTTCCTTGTTTCATACGCTTTAATTTCTGTGGGCAAAGTTACCCGAATTAAAGCGTTCCTCACTTACGCAGAAAACTGCCGACCGAAGCAACAGCCACACGAGCGAAAATAATTCAGTTACCGAATATTACTCCATCGTTACCTATGCTAGAATCGGGTAACGTTCTGGTAACTGAACTTCTGCCTAAATCTGCATATTGCTGCCCTTTTTGAAAGAGGCAGTTTTATGCAAATTGTTCCGTTTCCTGCTTATTATCAGTCAGTTTACACCAACTTCGATTTTACTTCATTTTCTTTGATTAGTTGGACTTCAAAAGGTGATGTTTTGCTCACCAAAAGGTGATGTTTTAGAGGGTAAAAGGTGATGTTTTGCTCACCAACATGACTCCTTATATATAACTAATTGGAAATAAACAAATTACCTTGTTTATTAAACTAAACAGATAACGATTTGGAAACGAGTGAGATAATTGGCTTTGCTATTTTCTGCTTAACAAAGAACGCTTGTTATTCTGTTTGCAAAAGATAATATTTTACTATGACTCTTTTCGATAAAGTTTTTTACCACAATATCTCTTCCTTTTAGCATCAAACTGTTTATTAAATACACTTAATTTAGGGTTATATCCACTTGTTTTTATTCCCATTATATCTAAAATAGAATGAATCATATCATCAGTCATAAAAGGTCTATTTATAGATAGCTGTATCCTTTTTGCAAGCTCTGGACGCTTTGAACGAAATGTTTTAGAGAGATAAATCAGCATAGGTATTTCCACCATTCGAGTATTTATACCTACTTCTGAATGCCCTGCTACCTTATCATTTATATCCATAAGATCCTCACCATGATCTGAAGTATAAATAACTATTGCATCTTTATTTTCAAAACGTTTTATAATGGCATTCATAATGCTATCATTATAACGCACTGCCGTGCTATAACAAGCTCTTAACTCCTTCATTTCTTTATTAGAGCCTTTCACTTGCTTTGTAGAATACTCTTTAAAAGTCTTTGGATAACGTTCGCTATACCGAGTATGTGTACCATATAAATGTAAAACTATAAAGTTTTTCTTGCTTTTATTATGCTTTAAAGTCTTATCTAATAGTGGCAGTAACGATTCATCATAAGGTTCTTTCATATTAAAACCATCTTCTGATCTTAGCCGTGTAAAAGCCTTATTATTACAACGCTCAGCATATATTCTCCCGTGATTACCATAGCTCCCAGAGTACTCTTGATTAGAAAGCCATGTTGTATTATACCCTGCTGCCCTTAAAATACTGAACAGATCGGTATAATTATACCATTGTCCCTTTGCATGTTGACGATAAAAAGTAAAAAGATCTTGTAACACTAATATAGTCATTCCATGAGGGCTGATAACATCATTAAATCTTAACAGCTCTCCTTTCATATATCGCTTGCTCATGTATGGTGTATTGTTAAGATGATAACCATATATTCCCATATAATGACGTGATGTTGATTCGCCTAAGATATAAACAATATATGGGATAGAACTGTTATTACTCAATATCTTAGGCTTAGTATTACCTGCCTTAAGCATTCTCTCAAAATTTCTCATATTAGTAATACCATCACATACGTTAGTTATAGTTCTTACTAATGGGCAACATCTTCTTTCTAAATATCCAATAGTTGTATCACTCTGCCTAAAGAAATCTTTTACAACATTCACAGTAGTGAAAACAATAGCAAAGAAAAGATAAAATGCAAATATAGCCCCTACCTTTGGCTTACAACTTATCTTTTTAAGCATTTTAATAGCTGCATATATTACAAAAGTAATTACTATTAGGGCTACATATAGGTACCAATGTTGCAAATTAGTCTCTACATATTCCCACGTTTCTGAAACATTAGTAGCAAGTAACACCTCTATTATAGCTCTATCGGGCAACCCTTGATAATGATATATAAAGAACAAATCGCCTATAAACACTATCCCTGCGAAGATTATAATTATTTTACGTACAATCCTTCGTATTATTTTGTTTATTGTACATTCTGTAAATAGAGCAATTAAAGTCACTAAACAAGTGGCATAAAGAAACAAATGTACACCTCTTCCAAAAGATGAAGCTACATAAAAAATAGTAAGATTAAAAAGCAGAATTATAGTTATAAAAGCAAAATTATTTACTGCAAATTTAACGAATAGACTTTTAAAGTCCTTTAGTTTTTCCTTTAAAAAAGGTTTCATTAGTTTTATCTTTATATTATTATTAATGTTATATAAAACAGTGATGCTTTATAAATGTTTGCAAAGTTAATATTTTTTAATCTAATTTTTATTATCTACCATCAAAAAATAATCTTATTCAAAAAAAAAGCGCAAGTGTGTTAAAAACAGACTTGCGCTTTTATATTTATATTTCTGTTACTTTTTATCAGTATCTTTTGGTGCTTTACCTATTAAGTCCATAAACTGGTCGAGCTTTGGAGTAATTATTATTTGTGTACGACGATTGCGCTGACGTCCCAGCTCTGTATCATTCCCTACAATAGGGTTATATTCACCACGACCTCCAGCAGTTATTCTGCTTGGATCTACCCCAAAACGGGTCTGTAAATAATTAGCTACAGAAGTAGCACGAAGCGCTGAAAGATCCCAATTGTTACGGATATTAGCCATTATTTTATTAGTAGTATTAATAGGCACATTATCTGTATTTCCCTCTATAAGAACATCATAATTATTATAATCCATAATAATCTTAGCTATCTTACTTAAAGTTTGCTCTGCACGAGAATTGATTTCATACGAACCACTCTTATATAGCATATTGTCGGCCAAAGATATATATACTACACCCTTTAAAACTTGTATATCTACTTCTTTTAGCTCTTCTCTGCTCAATGAGCGCGTAAGATTATTCTGAAGAGCCATATTGAGCGAATCGCTCTTAGTTTTCACCTCGACAAGATGGCGTATATACTGGTTGCTCTCATTAATCTGATCTACCAGCTTAGCTATATTAATATTGTTATAATTAGCACTTGTCAAGCTCTTATCTAAGCTACCTTGTAACGCTGCAGCACTCTCTTTTGCTTGCGCTAACTGATCTTCCAAACTCTTTATACGTGCATTGTTTGCAGCTATGGTTTCCTTTGCACTCTGATAATCGTTTGTCAGCTTATTATTTTCTGTACGGCAATTATCTAAATCTTTCTTACTTGCACAACTTGAAAGAGCTAAAGTAGCAGCTAAAACACTGATAATAAAATAGACTTTCTTCATAATAGTATTGATATTTAATAAAATTCTTCTTTTTTACAAAGTTATTATTATGGTATTAGAAAACAAGAAAAGCATAGATGGTTTAATTATTTTTAACCAATAGCTGTTTTGTTTTATTACATTTTGATATACACATGATATATTAAGTGTAATATATAGTATTATTTCCATTTGAAAATAGTATCTTTGCAACGTATTAATAACACCTAATTTAGATATTAAACAATGATCCATTTCTTTAGAACCCAGCAGAAGAATGTGATTGCAACCGAAGCCAATCACCCTCTATCTGATGCAGAGATTAAAGCACTTTGTTGGTTATATGGCGAAGCTCGTTTCTTAAACGAAAAACACCTAAAAGGTACTTTCGTAGGTCCTCGCAGAGAAATGGTTACTCCATGGAGTACAAATGCCGTTGAGATTACACAAAACATGGGTCTTAGCGGCATTTTTCGTATAGAAGAATATTACCCCGTGAGTAGCCCTGAAGCCGAGTACGACACCATGCTACAACGTATGTATAGTGGCCTTGATCAAGACCTTTTTTCTACTTCGATTACCCCATCACCTATTCGTATCGTAGATGACCTTGAACTATTTAATGAAGAAGAGGGCTTAGCTCTTTCAAAGGAAGAGATAGCTTATCTTAAAAAAATAGAAACAGAAAATGGCAGACCATTAACCGATTCAGAAGTGTTTGGTTTTGCTCAAATAAATAGTGAGCATTGTAGGCATAAGATTTTCGGAGGAGAGTTCATCATAGACGGCAAGGTAAAAGAAAGCAGCTTGTTTAATCTTATTAAGAAAACGACAAAAGAGAATCCTGGAAATATTCTTTCTGCTTATAAAGATAATGTTGCCTTTTCTAAGGGTCCTATCATAGAGCAATTTGCTCCCGCAGACCAGTCTACCTCCGATTACTTTCATATCAAACCCATAGAAAGCGTTATCTCCCTTAAAGCAGAAACTCATAACTTCCCTACTACTGTAGAGCCTTTTAATGGTGCTGCAACTGGTACAGGTGGGGAGATTCGTGACCGTATGGGTGGTGGCGTAGGATCTTGGCCCATTGCAGGTACGGCTGTATATATGACATCTTATCCACGTCTAAAAGAAAAAGGAGAAAAATCGGACACGTTACGTACATGGGAACGCTTGCTTCCCGTACGTCAATGGCTTTATCAAAGTCCTGAGCAAATATTAATAAAAGCATCTAACGGAGCAAGCGATTTTGGAAACAAGTTTGGACAGCCTCTCATTACAGGTTCTCTTCTTACATTTGAACATCAAGAAAATAATGAAAAATATGCTTATGATAAAGTCATTATGCTTGCAGGAGGTGTGGGATATGGCACTAAACGCGATTGTTTAAAGGGCACCCCACAAGCTGGCAATAAGATAGTAGTTGTAGGTGGAGATAACTATCGTATAGGTTTAGGAGGAGGATCAGTTTCCTCTGTTAATACTGGCCGTTACTCTAATGGTATTGAGCTAAATGCCATTCAGAGAGCAAATCCAGAAATGCAAAAGCGAGCTTATAACTTAGTGAGGGCATTAGTGGAAGAAGATCATAATCCTGTTGTTAGTATCCATGATCATGGATCTGCAGGGCATCTTAATTGTTTGAGCGAGCTTGTAGAAGACTGTGGTGGCAAAATAGATATGGGAGAATTGCCTATTGGCGACAAGTCGTTGAGTGCAAAAGAAATTATTGCAAATGAAAGTCAGGAGAGAATGGGGCTGCTCATAGATGAAAGACATCTTGCTCACGTAAAGAAGATTGCTGAGCGTGAACGAGCTCCGATGTATGTAGTGGGTGAAACTACGGGAAATGCTCATTTTAGCTTTGAGCAAACAGATGGTACTAAACCTTTCGACCTTGATGTGGCACAGATGTTTGGACACTCACCTAAAACCATTATGAGAGACGAAACAGTGATACGTACTTATGAAGATACCACCTACGATGTTATTAAGATTAAAGAATATATACATGATATGCTACAACTGGAAGCTGTAGCATGTAAAGATTGGCTTACGAACAAGGTCGATCGCTCGGTAACCGGTAAAGTGGCACGTCAGCAATGTCAGGGTGAGATACAATTACCTTTATCCGATTGTGGTGTAGTATCGTTAGACTACCGTGGTAAGAGTGGTATTGCTACCGCCATAGGTCATGCTCCGCAAGCTGGCTTAGCTAATCCTGAAGCAGGCTCTATACTATCAGTAGCTGAAGCTCTTACTAACATCGTGTGGGCTCCACTTACAGATGGAATGGACTCTTTAAGCCTTTCAGCCAACTGGATGTGGCCTTGCCGCTCACAAAAAGGTGAAGACGCACGTCTATATAACGCTGTAAAGGCTTTATCCGACTTCTGCTGTGCTATTGGTGTCAATGTTCCTACAGGCAAAGACTCGCTTTCTATGACACAACAATATCCTAATGGTGATAAGATAATAGCTCCCGGAACAGTTATTGTTACCAGTGGTGGTGAAGTGTCAGATGTTAAGAAAGTTGTTTCCCCTGTACTCGTTAATAAAAAGAGAACACGCTTACTGCATATAGACTTTAGTTATGACGAGCTTCGTTTAGGTGGTTCAGCATTTGCACAAAGTTTGGGTAAAGTAGGTAGTGATGTGCCTACTGTAAAAGACGCACAATACTTCTGCGATTGTTTTGAAGCTATACAGGAAATGATAAACAACAACTGGATACTTGCAGGGCATGATATTTCTGCAGGTGGGTTAATAACTACTCTGTTGGAAATGGTGTTTGCCAATACTCATGGAGGCTTAAAAATAAATCTTCATGATATTCAGGGAAATGATATTATTAAGAAGCTTTTCGCAGAAAATCCAGGTGTTATTATACAGGTAGATGATTTTTATTATGAAGATGTAAAAAATTATTTAGAGGAAAACAATATAGGTTTTGCTCGCATAGGCTGCCCTGTAGAAGAAGGAAGAGAGCTTAACCTTACAGATGGAGAATTTAATCTAAAGCTAAACATTGATGAGATGCGTGATATATGGTACAAAACATCTTATCTCTTAGATCGTAATCAAAGCCTCAACGGAATGGCTAAAAAGCGTTTTCAAAACTATAAGAAACAACCTTTAGAAATGACATTCAACAGCAATTTTAAAGGAACATTAGCACAATATGGTCTGAACGCTGATCGCTGGAAAGAAAAATCACTCACCTCCCACACTAAGCTACCCACAGCAGCTATAATTCGCGAAAAAGGTACTAACGGCGAGCGCGAAATGGCTTACAGCTTGTACTTAGCAGGTTTTGAGGTAAAAGATGTGATGATGACCGACCTTATCAGTGGGCGCGAAACTTTAGAAGAGGTCCACTTAATTGTTTTCTGTGGAGGCTTCTCTAATTCTGATGTGCTTGGATCGGCAAAAGGATGGGCTGGAGCATTTCTTTTTAACGAGAAAGCCAAGAAAGCCTTAGATGCTTTTTATGCACGAAAAGACACCCTTTCTCTCGGTATATGTAATGGTTGTCAGTTAATGGTAGAACTCAATCTCATTAATCCAGAGCATCAACATCGTACACACTTATGCCACAATACGAGTAAGAAGTTTGAAAGTGGTTTTGTTAGTTTGGTTATTCCTAATAATAATAGTGTCATGCTTGGATCACTAAGTGGTAACAAACTTGGTATTTGGGTAGCTCACGGAGAAGGTAGATTTTATATGCCAGAGCCAGAAGATAAGTATAATATCATAGCTAAATATAACTACGCAGAATACCCTGCTAATCCTAATGGCTCCGATTATAACGTAGCGGGTATATGCTCTACTGACGGAAGACACCTTGCTATGATGCCCCACTTGGAACGCGCTATCTTCCCTTGGCAGCAAGCTTGGTATCCTCTTAACCGTAGAAACGATGAAGTTACACCTTGGATAGAGGCCTTTGTAAATGCACGCCGTTGGATAGAAAAACATCTATAAAATATTTTATTTTATACAAAAACGCATTAGGTGGGTATAACTCGCCTAATGCGTTTTTCTTCTTTTTTATATAAAGAGCTTATTTTTGATATCATAAGGCTTAAAATAAAAATATTATACTTTCAAAACACAACTATTTTCTTTGCTATATTATGGGTTTTCAGTACCTTTGCATATATAGAATATAGAAATTTAAAACAAAACATAGAAAGAAATAATTATGGCAAAGAAAGCTTTATTGATGATTTTAGATGGTTGGGGTAACGGTTTACATGGTAAAGGCGATGTTATATATAACACACCAACACCTTTTCTTGATTATTTAAATGCTGTTAGTGCTCATTCTGAGCTACAAGCTTGTGGCGAAAATGTAGGTTTGCCTGATGGACAGATGGGTAACTCAGAAGTAGGGCATCTAAATATTGGTGCAGGTCGTATAGTTTATCAAGATCTTGTAAAGATTAATAAGGCTTGCCAAAGTGGCGAAATATTAAAAAATCAAGAGATAATAAACGCTTATAGCTATGCACAAAAAACAGGGAAAAAGCTACATCTTATGGGGCTTACCTCTACTGGTGGTGTACACTCTTCATTAAATCACTTGTTTAAGTTGATAGAGATAGGTAAGGAATATGATCTGAAAGATGTTTATGTCCATTGTTTTATGGATGGACGTGATACCGATCCTAAAAGTGGTGCAGGTTTCCTAAGAGAAGTACAAAAGGTCTGCGATGCTAATGGAGCACATATAGCTTCTGTTATAGGGCGTTTTTACGCTATGGACAGAGATAAGCGTTGGGCACGAATAAAAGAGGCTTACGACTTATTAGTACATGGTAAAGGCAAACCTGCTGACGATGTAGCAAAGGCTGTAGAAGAAAGCTATGAAGAGGGTGTTACAGATGAGTTTATAAAAGCTATTACTAATAGCAATGTAAACGGTAATATAGAAGAAGGCGATGTAGTTATTTTCTTCAATTATCGTAACGACCGTGCAAAAGAATTGACCCAAGTATTGAGCCAAACAGACATGGCAGATGAAGGTATGAAAACCATTAAAGACTTACAATATTATTGTATGACTCCTTATGATGCAAGTTTTCATAACGTACATATCCTTTATCCTAAGGAAAATGTTATGAAAACCTTAGGCGAATATCTAAGTTCTTTAGGTAAGAAACAACTACATACTGCAGAAACAGAGAAATATGCACACGTAACTTTCTTTTTTAATGGTGGTCGTGAACAGCCTTACGATGGTGAAGATCGTATATTAGTGCCATCTCCAAAGGTAGCTACATATGATTTAAAACCTGAGATGAGTGCATATGAGGTAAAGGACAAACTTATAGGAGCTATCAATACTCAGGAATACGACTTCATTGTGGTAAATTTCGCTAATGGTGATATGGTAGGTCATACTGGCATTTATAATGCCATAGCTAAAGCAGTATATGCGGTAGATAAATGCGTTAAGGAAGTTATAGAAGCAGCTAAAGCTAATGATTATGAAGCTATTATCATAGCCGATCACGGTAATGCTGATAATGCTATCAACGAAGATGGTACACCTAACACTGCTCACTCGCTAAACCCTGTACCTTTTATATATGTTACAGATAACAATTCTGCAAAGGTAAGAAACGGACGTTTAGCTGACGTCGCACCATCTATCCTACATATAATGGGCTTAGAGCAGCCTAAGGAAATGACAGGAGAAAACTTAATAGAAGATTAACTTATATATTCTCTCTATGAGCCTTATAGAGGAAAATGCTTATAAGCTTTTCCTTTATAAGGTTATATCTAAACAAAAATGTAGTGAAACAGGTATCTATTTCACTACATTTTTATTATATAACTATTAAGAAATGAAAAACAACTTTATATATATGTTTTTAGTTTATCTTCATTTCATATCTTTGCTCATTTTCCTTTAGAAGAGCTTTTACTACTTTTGCTTTTTTCTCAAAAAATATCTGATACACTCTTCTAATATTTGTGAGCCTGAAATCTTCATGATAATAAAGTAAAGAAAAGAAGCCATTATAAGACGGACAATCAAAAGAACTATCTTATTATGAATAAAAGTAGTTGCAAAATAAGTAATAAGCATCACTATAAGTGTAATAACAAGATAAGGCAATATATCTTTAAGCACATCTAAAAGGCGTATGCCTATCTCCTTATTAGCAAAATATTGCCATACAAAAAGCCATAGTATTGTAACAAAAGTATATATACTTACCATAATCACAATACCATAATGAAAACATGTTAACACCGTAGATAGCTGAACAATTATCAACGCTACAGTACACCACATATAAATAGCCGACTTACCTCTACTTACTATCAAGTTTTGATACATTATATAAAAAGGAACAAAAGCACCGCTTATACATAGTATACGAAGCAAAGGGATACTATCTACCCACTTTTCTGAAATCAAAAGAACTATAAATTCGTTTGCCACCATAGCCAATCCAAACATTGCAGGGAAAGCTAAAAAAGCTGTAAAACGAAGCATTTTGCGGAAGATCTTTATCTGTCTCTCTCTGTCATTATTTACCTCTACCAAGATAGGCTGTGCTACCATTGCTATTGTGCCTGAAACAAAAGTGCTTGCCATAGTATCCCATTTGAAAGCCTGTGAGAAATTGCCTACAGCCTTAGCTGAATAAAAACGCCCAAAGATAAAAGTAAGTAGATTTTGGCTTAATGAGTTTATAATAGTTGTTAGTAATATCTTATAACTGAAAGAAAACATTCTCTTTATCGGGCTGAAGTCTATTTTAAGAGATGGATGCCATGGTGTAATAAAAAATCTGCCAATACTCATAATAGCGATAAACAAAAATTGTTGCCATGCCAAGCTCCAATAAGCATACCCTTTAAAAGCTAATATTATACCTATAATACCTGAAAAGATTAAGGATAGTATGCGCAAGATTGTTGTTTCCCTTACTATCATATTTTTAAAAAGATAAGCAGTGTGCGCTGTTCCTAATGCAGAAAATATCAACGAAACAAAAAGAAAACGTGAAAGCGAGATAAGCTCTACCTGATGAAAAAAGTTAGCTATCAATGGAGCTGCAAAAAAAAGTATCGTGTAAGAAATACAGCTTATAAAAGTACTAAACCAAAATACTGAATTATAATCGTTATCTGATGGCTTTTCCATGTTAGCTAAAGCAGAAGTAAAACCACTCTCTTGCAGAGCACTTGCAATAGCTGTAAAAACAGCAAGCATACCTACTAAGCCATAGTCGGACGGAGAAAGCAATCGAGCAAGAAAAATGCCAATAACAGCATTAAGAACTTGCATAGAGCCATTATTAAATGCTCCCCAGAGCAATCCTTTTGCAGTCTTTTCTTTTAACGTTTCTTTTTCCATATATAGAGTTGCGGAGAAATAGTTTTATTTACTTTACATAATGATTTTTACAAAAGTACTATAAAACAAAGGACCTACCAAAATAAAACAGTCATAATAACATGCTCTAAAGATATACGATACCTTCTAAAGGTGTTTATATCGTAGTTTGTTAACTTTTGACTAAAATAAGGTAAAAGATTAATACTTTTCCTTTGCTCGTCCATCATTTAATATTATTTTTGCAATAACAAAGGAATAAGTAGTAATGGTAACAACTTTTAATACAGGCGAAACACAAGAAATGTTGCGTAAGGAATATAATCCTGACGGATCTGTTTTGCGACGCGCCCAGCTACGATTGCTTGACATGGCTATATATCTACAGCAAACAGCTAAAGCCATAGGAATACCTTGCAGATTAGATGGTGGCAATGTTTTAGGCGCTTTAAGGCATAAGGGATTTATTCCTTGGGATGATGATATTGATTTTGTAGTGCATCAACGAGACTTTAACCGTCTATGCAATTATCTTAAAGCACACCCACACCCACAATACGTATTGCAAGATAACACCACCGATAGTGGATTTTATAAAGAATGGGCTTGCCTACGCGACTTAAAGAGCGAAAACAGAAGCCACGACAATAGCAACAGCGAAGACAAACGAATGCATGAAGCTCAGCACTACCGCGGTTTACATATAGACATATTCCCCTATGAGGGATATATGATACCTTGGCTGCAACATTTAGCTGCGAAACTATCGGTTAATGTCAATCTAAAATTATCTGGTAAACACCCACACTTAGCACAGTTATGTTACACAATATTGCATAATATAGTGTTCCCATGTTTTCGTGTCTTTGGTAAAATGTTTGGCAATCCTACTAACTATATGCACTCTTATGGTGCATGGTTTTATGAGCAAAACCCAGAGAATATTATGTTTCCACATAAGGATATAACGTTTGAAGGGTACACTTTTGAAGGTCCTGCTAATCCTGAAGAATTGTGCCGCATTGCTTATGGCAAATATATGGAACTTCCTCCAAAAAACAAGCGAGATAGACATAAGATAGATATAGTTTTTATTGATTAAACAAACATTTTTTCGTGTTTACATACTTTTTTTAGTTATGAATATAGCCGTAATATTTGCTGGTGGCTCTGGTCAGCGTATGCACACCAATGGAAGACCAAAACAGTTTTTAGAGCTTAATGGCAAACCTATTATCATTTATACTCTTGAGCTGTTTGATAATCACCCTATGATAGATGCTATTATAGTGTCTTGCATTGAGGAATGGATACCTTTTTTAGAAAAAGTTATTCGTAAATTTGAAATTAACAAAGTCGTTAAGATTGTACCCGGAGGAAAAACGGGGCAAGATTCTATTTATAAAGGATTATGTGCTGCCGAAGAATATGCACAAGGTAGCAATGCCACTGTACTCATACATGATGGTGTCCGACCATTAATAAATAAAGAAACTATAACCGAAAATATAAAGAAAGTGGCAGAATGCGGTAGCTGTATAACCTGTGCACCAGCTACAGAAACATTTATAGTAAGGCAAGAAGATAAAAGCTTGCGCATTCCCTCACGCAAAGACTCGCTTATAGCACGTGCTCCACAAAGCTTTCTTTTAAAAGACATTTTAGAAGTACATCGTAAAGCTTTAAAGATAAACAAGCACGATTTTATCGACTCTTGCACCATGATGAGCCATTATGGCAAAATATTAGGTACTATTATAGGTCCTATGGAGAATATAAAAATAACAACACCTACCGATTTTTTCGTATTTCGTGCAATGATTGCTGTGCGGGAAGATCAACAGATTTTTGGGTTTTAACATGAACAAAACATTACGTCAGGACATACTACATTTTGCTAACTCTTTTCCCTTATCAGAAGCTCTCCGCAAAAAGACCATAGCCATAACAGGAGCTACAGGGCTATTAGGATCATGCATGACTCTGGCTTTATTAGAGCTTAACAAGCTATATAATCTTAACTTGCGCGTTATTGCCATAGTACGCAATACAGAAAAGGCACACAAAATATTTGGAAATGAGAATAACTATTTTGACATTTTCAAACATAACTTTAATAAACATCTTCCTTTTAAAGCACCAGAACATATTGATAGCATAATACATTTTGCTGCTCCTACTGCTTCAAAGACATTTATAGAAGAGCCTATAGAAACAATGAACACAGTATATTTTGGCACTAACAGCTTATTAGAATATGCAAAAAAGTCTGGATTGTCTTCTTTTGTTTTGGCTTCCACTTTAGAGGTTTATGGTACGATATATGACGATTCTACACTATTAACAGAAGATAAACAAGGTTATATCGACCCTATGGCTACACGTAGTAGTTACCCTTTAGCTAAAAGAGCCGCAGAAGCTCTTTGCCATAACTACGCCATAGAGTATGATGTAAATGCTAAGGTAGCTCGATTAGCACAAGTTTTTGGCGCAGGTGTAGCAAAGAATGATAACCGAGTGTTTGCCCAATTTGCTAAAGCTGCCATAAATAATAAGGACATTGTATTAAATACCACAGGAGAACTTTGCCGTAGCTACTGTTACACAATAGATGCAATTACGGCTATTCTTTTTATTATGATAAAGGGTAATAAGGGTGAGGCTTATAATGTTGCCAACGAGAAAAGTTACATATCTATAAAGGATATGGCTAAGATGGTCTTAGAAAATCATCACCCTACTGGCAAATTACTATTTGACATCAAAGAAGGTTTAGGTTATTCACCCACTACTAAGCTACGTTTATCTTCTAAAAAGTTAGCATCTTTAGGTTGGAAACCAGAGTACAACCTTAGTGAAATGTTCGATCGATTAATAGCAAGTTTTAAAGAAACGGTGTAATGGGGATTTTTAGAAATTTATATAATAGTATCTTTCATACTTATACAAGATTAGATTTAAGCAAATGGAATCATAGTCCGCATAATAATAAGCCCATATATGGTGTATACCATATCTTAATGGATAAAGGGTGGGAAAGTCTTGCAGAAGCTCAGCTACATAGCTTAAAGCAAAGCGGTTTATTAAGTGTTACTAAAAAGCTCTATCTCAGCTGTATAAGTGATAACGAAAAAAATATAGAAAAGCTAAAGAAGAAAATAGATAGTAACAATGTCGAGCTGGTAGCTTTTCATAAAGATCCAAAATGCTATGAATATCCTGCCCTCGAATTTATTAGAAAATTGAGTATAAAAGAAGATGCTTTTTTATATTATTTCCATTCTAAAGGCATAAGCTATCAAATGGTTGATAGCAAAGACAAACAGTTTATGTCTTTTCGTAGTAAGATAAATGCATGGCGTGAACTGTTAGAATATTTTGTTTTTTATAAATGGAAAGTAGCTGTAAACGTTCTTTCGGAAGGCTATGATACTTATGGCTGTTATCGTTGGCCTCCTAAAAAACACAAAATGTATAGTGGTAGTTTTTGGTGGGCTCGCACCGACTTTATACGTACCTTACCCTGTTTCGATTCAAATATTATTGCTAATAACCGTTTTTATTCTGAAACATGGCTCTTTGAAAGACCTAACAAGCAGTTTTCTGCTTTCGATTCCATAGTAGATTTTTATTTTGTACATGTTCCACATAGCATTTATATGGAGAAACACCCTCCTTTAAAAGATATTTTTCGCTTTGTAGCTACTTACAATTTTCGTAAGATAGCAAAACATCTTTTTGGATATAACTACAAAAAGGTGAATCAAAAGCGATTTCAAAAATTAAAAAGATAGTATTTTATAAAAACCTTTCTCCTAAAAAAAATAAAGAAAGAAGCATTAGCTTTTAATAAAAAAAGCATAATGTGTGCTATTTTGCATAAGAAATACTATCTTTGCAATAAGTAATAAATATATAAAAGATATTATTATATGATGAAAATTGGCGATAAAGCTCCTGATGTTCTTGGAACTGATGAGAATGGTAAAGAAATTAAGTTGAGCGATTATAAAGGTAAAAAGATAGTACTTTACTTTTACCCTAAGGACTCTACTCCGGGGTGTACCACAGAGGCTTGCAACCTGCGTGATAATTATAGCGAGCTACAAAAACAAGGTTATGTAGTGATAGGTGCAAGCATTCAAGATGAAAAATCTCATAAACGGTTTATAGAAAAGAATAGTCTTCCTTTTCCTCTTATTGTAGACACTGACTTAAAACTTGTAGAAACTTTTGGTGTTTATGGTGAAAAGAAAATGTGTGGTCGTACCTATATGGGTACTTTCCGTACTACTTTTATTATCAATGAAGAGGGTATTATTGAGCATATTTTTAACCCTAAAGAAATAAAAGTTAAAGAGCATGCTTCTCAAATATTAAGCTTATAGGCATAATATATATCCTTTAAAAACACTACACTTTATAGTTAATATCTCCCTTATGCTAAAAACTGCTATCAGATTGCCTGAAAATATAAAAAAAGAGCTATTATTTTTAGCTGAAAAGTATGAAACTATAGAGTTTTTACAAGGCGACCCTTCGTGGTTTATGCATCAAGTAAAAGGTATTGAAAATCAGGAGACAATGGCTTTCATTGCCTCCTGTTTAAGTTATGGTAACCGTAAGGCGTTTATGCCGAAACTACAAAACATATTAGATTTTACACATAACGAGCCATATCAATGGGTTAGAGAAGGGGCTTTCTTGCATGATATACCAAATGACACGAAGAGCTTTTATCGATTATATTCTAATAATATGATGCGCCATTTCTTATTATCATTACAAGAGATGTTTATCAATAAAGGCAGCTTAAAGGAATATATTCGTCAAAACATTAATACTCTACACAAAAGCAAACATATAAAAGCAGAAGCCATATCTGCTATAGAAATACTATGCAGCTATTTCCATGCTCATGGCTTTTCTGGGATTATTCCCAAAAACACCATCTCCTCATGCAAACGTATATGTATGTTTATGCGTTGGATGGTGCGTGATAACTCCCCTGTAGATCTCGGAATATGGAGTGATATGTTTGAAAAAAAGTCGCTTATAATTCCGTTAGACACTCATGTCTTACAACAATCTATTCGCTTAGGTCTAAACAAAAGCAAAACTACTTCTATGAAAACAGCACAGCAAATAACCATACAGCTATGTAAAGTTTTTCCTGACGACCCTCTCAAAGGCGACTTTGCCCTCTTTGGTTATGGAATAAATTCAAAATAAAAGATAACCTGTATTACTACTTATGCGACTTGATAAACTTAAAAATCAGTTAGAGCTCATTCAACTGTTAGTGGATAGAACAGATTTTTCTATAGAAGAGCTATGCGAAAAGTTAGATATTTCCAGACGTAATCTATATTATCTTATCTCCTTCCTTAGACGCTCAGGATTTATTATTTTTAAGAACAAAGGATATTATCATATAGATTATCACTCACCATTTATAGCTAAATTGTTAAACAGCGTGCAGTTCACAGATAATGAGATACATGCCATTTATGATGTTCTTACGTCATCAGGAATTAATAACGAAACCATTAACCACTTACGTTATCGTCTTGATAATGCATACAATTTATCTAATATTAATAATGCTACTCTACGTAAACAAATAGATGATAATCTTAAAGTTATTACACAAGCCATAAGAGAGAAAAAAATGGTAACTATATATGGATACTCCAGCTTAAACAGTAGCTCGGTACGAGATCGTATAGTAGAACCTTTCTTCCTGATGAATAACTCTCAAGACGTAAGATGTTACGAGCTAAGATCTAAGATAAATAAAACCTTTAAAGTGGCAAGAATGAAAAGTGTAGAGCTGCTCGATACTCCATGGTTACGCGAAGATATGCATAAGGAAATGTTCACTGATATTTTTATGTTTAGCAGCGAGAAGCAGCATCTTGTTACACTACGTATGGGCAGAGTTGCATTTAATCTTTTTATAGAAGAATATCCTCAAGGAGGACGATTTATAGAAAAAGAAGATAATGACCACTGGATATTAAATTTAGAAGTGTGCGATTACCGAGGCATAGGAAGATTTGTTTTAGGTTTAAATAAAGATATCGAAATATTAGGAAATGACAAATTTATAGATTACATACATAACGAAATAAGACAGATGCAAAATAACTTCTTAAAGAAAGATATAAACGGTAAGCAAAAAACAAAATAAATATCTATTTTTGCGTGAGATTTATTTTAAGATAATTTTTTTAGGACGCAATAGATAGTTTGAACGAGTTTTCATTTAAACATAATATAAGCCCGCTCTATATATCTGAAACGGCTGAAGAGATGAAAGCCGTACGATATTTAAAGAGAATTTTCAATAGTAGAATATCAAAAGATTAGTCTAACTTTAAAGATAAACTTTTAATAACACCTCTGCATATTCCATATATTGGTAGAAGAGCTCTAATGTTAGTTGCTTAATAATTAACCCACTATAAAACTACTAATAAGCAGGCTATTTACAAAACTTAGTTTTTAACACTATTCCTTAACTATTTCTGTTTCAAACAATTACAACAACTTTATAAGAATCAACTAAATAATTTTATCCACTAATGTTTTGTTTTATCTATATCTTTTACTAAATTTGCAAATATAGAACAATCAAAGCAAATTTTGGCTTATATACTACTAATCATTTTTTTTAGTTATGAAAAAAGAAAAACTTATAAAAGCCAAGTACCTTAAGCCTACGATAGAAATTTATCCACTACTTAAGGAGTGTGTAATCTTGGCTGCAACGGGAAGACCTGTTAGTGAAACGACGACAATAACAGCTCGTGAAAAAGAAGAAGACAATATTGATTTAGGCAGCGGAGGGAGTATTAGCATCACTTCTGAAGATGGCGATGTCAACTTCAACGGTATTACTATTATTAACCCATAAATATGCAAAAATGAAAATGAACTTTTATAAGCATTTTATATTTGCATGTTTCCTTGCTTTTGGGATATGTGCAATGTCTTGTTCTGACGAAATATTTAGTACAGATAATAATAGCAAAGACGGACAGCTACACTTTATAGCAGAAGTAGTACAAAACAATCAGCTAACAAAAGATAGCAGAGCTGCACAGCCAGCTGACGCCTGCATTGAAGCTCGCAACATATCAGAAACCATGTTTCAAGGTAAAAAGATGTGGTTACAGGATAGAACTATTAATGGTATCTTTTCTTCTTCTAAAAATAAAGCTAAAACACGTGGGTACATAATACCTGCAGATATTTCTTATCTTAATGAAAATGACATAAAATTATCATTATGGAGTTATAGGAAGGGAAAAGAGCAAGACAAATATGATGAATGGTTAAATAAAGAGACATTAAATATTAATAATGATGGATTGGGAACCTTTAAAGAAGATCCAAATAATCCACAAAAATATTTATGGTCGTATAATAAGCCATACTGTAAGTTTGTTACTTTATGTACGAATGAAAGTACTTCTGATGAGAATGGTGAAAGTTCCAAAGTAGCATATACTTACGATTATAACAAGGAAGAACAATTACCTCAAATCAAGTTTGAATGTCCTGATGATGTTTCTAAACAATTCGATTTATTGGCAGCAAGTACAGATGTAAACTATAATACTCAAGCAAAAGATGATCCCATAAAGCTTAAATTACTTCATGCGTTAACTGCTGTACAATTCTCTATCAATTTAGGTATATTACCCGATAACATAAGACTAACAACAGTACAACTAAAAAATATAGTTACCAAAGGAATATATACTTTTCCAACAGCAAAAGAACCTTCTGGTTCTTGGAGTTTTTCTAATAAAGATAAAGGCACTTTATCTTTATCAGATCTTTATGAAAGTTTTGATAACGAAGACAATAATACTATAACATTAGGTAAAGATCCACATAAAGAGAAAGGAGACGACTTCGAATATTGGTCCGGAGACGATGGCTATACATTCTTTGTTATTCCACAAGATTATGCAGATATTAAAGTTTGCCTCACACTATATAATGAAGATAAAAACAAAGAACAATATCTTGAGGTTCCCCTTGGTAAAGGGAAATTTGACGCTGGAAAAACAAAAATCTTAAAATTATCAGCTAACAAATCGTTAAATACATTAATAACCAAAGGACCTAAACTCATATTAATTAATACTAAAGAGGCACAATTTACGGTTTTTAGTTATTTACAAAAAGGACCTAATGGGAAATCTGAAAAAGCACCATGGCAATATGTTGGATATTATGAAGATAATGATCCTAATCTACATGAAGGATCTTTCCCTGACTGGCTTAAGTTGGATAAAACATCAGGTGAGGGTGGAAAAAATGATGGTGAGATAAAAATAAAACCTTTAGAACTAACAACTTCATATCCTTGGGATAACAAATTTGATAAAACTGAAAAAGCACCTAAGCCTTATAACCTTGCAAATGCAAATGGTGAAGCAACCATAGAAGAAACTGCTAATTGTTATATTATTTCTTCACCCGGCACCTATTCCATTCCTTTGGTATATGGTAATGCTATTAAGGATGGAGGAACTAATAAGGCTTCCTTTAAGTATAATGGTAAAAAACCTAAAGATGATAAGAAGCTTGATACTTTTATAAACTATGCTGGTAAAGAAATAACTTCTCCCTATATAAATGAAGATAACGCTAACGATAAAGCTATAAAAGCAGAACTTCTTTGGGAGGATAGAGAAAACATGTTAAGCGTTATACCTAACATAGTAAGTGGGACGCAAAAATACGATTACTTAACATTTACTGTTTCTTCAGATCAAATTAAGAGCGGCAATGCTTTAATAGCAGTAAAAAACAAAAATAATACCATTATGTGGTCGTGGCACCTGTGGTTTGTTCCTGCAAAAGAATATGGAAAAACTGTACAATTAACAGATAAGTACGGAACCCAACGTAATGTAGCTAAATTACCATTAGGCTATATACCTTTTTTATATGGACCTAATGAAAAATATCCAAGAAAAGTAAAATTAGTATTCACACAAAAAGATAATAATAAAATACGAAGTAAGTTTACAGTAGAGCAAAAGACTATAACAAAACACTTGTTTTATGCTAATTATTATCAACATGGACGAAAAGATCCTTTTTCAGGTGATGTTGCACATAAGCAAGATGGGAAAATAACCTGTATTGATGGTACACAAACTTTAGCTTATGCTATACAGAATCCAAATCAGCTAATAAATCATAATTATATGACAAATTGGTGTAGTAATACATATTTTAATCTTTGGTCTGCTAACTTTTCTATATTAGACGAAAACCTTAAACTTAGCAATAATGTTAAGACCATTTACGACCCATGTCCTGTAGGATATAAAGTACCTCCTGTAAATACTTTTACAAAAATGGAAGAAGAAGGTACCGGCTACGATAAAGATAAATATGGTTGGACCTTCAAAACCGATAATAACAAAGAATCTTTATTTATATCAATGACGGGGGGCTTAATTTATAAAAATGGAAAATTAGAACCTAATGTATATGTGATAAATGATGAAAATTTTCCATTTCCAGATGCACAAGGATTTTATCAATTAGCCACAAGCAATAGCACTCTTGACAAAGAAAATAATTCAAGATGTCGTCTTTTATTGGATAAGGAATATTATAAGCCTAATGATAAAGATAATAACATGGCTGAAGCTGATACTATACTACCTGTAAAAGATGAATAGATGAAGTTTTATTTATCTTAAAAATATCTTTCTCCCCATCTTTATAAAATGAAGATGGGGAGAATTTTCTTTACAGTGAGGATATTGTTAGCTTTCCACAAAAGTGTTCTGAAAAGCAACTACGTTTACCAACATAAGAAAAAACATATATAAAGAAAAAGACGATACTTCTTATGAAATATCGCCTTTAGTAAATATAATATCCAAGATTTCCCATTAAAGGATAATACTTAGATTGGAAATAATGTTTTAATGAAATGATTATTTATTTAGAAAGCTGTTTTCTTTTATTTTGTTATTGTAGAAGTAGTTACTGATATGTTGTGCTGAAGCGAATCACTATGCAGCGAATCGGCTTTAGCCACTGAAGGCCCCTCTGATGTTTTATTAGAATTAGCTACACTCACTGGCAAAGAAGAGCCGCTTCCTGTAGAAAAAGCACCATTTATAGCATTACCCAAAGTAAGAACTATAGCCAACAATGCTGCTGCCTTAAAAAGAGGCAATAATCTATAACGAAAAGTTATCACCTTAGCCTTTATAGGCTTATCTTCATCAATAATGGACAAAACCTTTTCATCGAACTCATCGTTAAGAACATTATCATCTTTCTCCTGCTTTACAAAGCTAAATAACAATTTATATTGCAACAAATGCTCTGGCACTTTTTCCTGTGAGAAGAATGTACGAAGTATCTCTTCTTCCTCAAGAGAAGTTTCACAACGCCAATAACGTTCTAAAAGTTGTTCTATATATTTATAATCCATAATTGTCTAATTTTAAATATAATTGTTTTACCGTTTGCCTTGCTCGAAAAATACTAACCTTTACCTGCTCTTCAGATATGGCCAATATATCGGCAATCTCTTTATAAGATTTTCCCTCAAACTCACGAAGCTGCATACAGCTACGCTGCTTTTCAGGTAATGAAGCTACAATTTCCCTTACTATTACTATCCCATCTTTTGCTATCATATTATCTTGTGGAGAATTCGCAGAAGAGAGAGAAGCAAAGGAACTCTCATCTAACGAATCGTTTTTATTCTCCTTTTTCTTTATCCTGTCAAGCGATAAATTACGACATATACGAAAGCTATAAGCCTCTATTGAACTAATATCACTCCAAATGGAACGCTTATCCCATACTTTTATCAAAGTATCTTGCACAATATCCTCAGCCTCTTCTTTATTCATTGTTATCCGAAGGGCTAACCGATAAAGCTCATTCTTTAACGGCAAGACATCATTCCGAAAACTGATTTTCTTCATCTTCTATATAAAAGACGATTAGTTACTTTATAAAGTTACAAAACACTATGCAAAAATATTGTTTTTAACTTTTTTTTACTCATAAAACAAAAGTGGTAGCAGAATATTCCTACCACCACCTTCTAAATTATATTATAGAAACAAGTAAAAAACTCACTCTAAATATGTATAACCATAAAGGCCATTACGATAATTACTAAGAAACTCCTTACCTTCTTCAATAGAAATCTTACCTTCTTTAACACTCTTTGTTACCCATATCTCAAGCTGGCGAACAAGTTTTTTAGGCTTATATTGTACGTATTCAAGCACTTCTTCTACCGTTTCCCCATCGAATATCTGATCAATATTATAACTACCATTCTTTACCGATATATGAACAGCATTAGTATCACCAAACAAATTATGCATATCTCCTAAAATCTCCTGATATGCTCCTACAAGGAACACACCTATATAATAAGGTTCGTTACGTCGCAAAGCGTGTATAGGAAGGACATGACTGCTCTTACCATCTGCCACAAAATTGGCTATTTTACCATCGCTATCACAGGTAATATCCTGAAGTGTAGCTTTACGTGTTGGACGTTCTTTTAGGCGTTGTATAGGAACGACAGGGAAAAGCTGATCTATTGCCCAAGAGTCTGGTAACGACTGAAAGAGGGAGAAATTACAAAAATACTTATCTGCTAACAACTTATCCATATTACGAAGCTCATCAGGAACATGCTTCATAGACTTAGCTATATTGTTTATTTCATGACACACGCTCCAATACATTGCTTCTATCTCTGCCCTTGTTTTTAAGTCTACCATGCCATGAGAGAAGAGCTCTAAAGCCTGATCTCGTATTTGTTCGGCATCATGCCAATCTTCTAACATATTACGCTTATCAAGATTATCCCATATATCATACAAGTCGCGTACTAATTGATGATCAGTTTCTTTTGCTTCAAAATCGTCTGACATTTCAGGCAAAGATGCCGTTTCAAGAACATCAATAACCAATATAGAGTGATGAGCTGCCAAGCTTCTACCACTTTCGGTAATAATATTAGGGTGTGGTATATTATTTTTATCAGATACGTCTACAAAAGTATACACACAATCATTAACATATTCTTGTATACTATAGTTTACCGAACTTTCGCTACTTGAGGATCTTGTTCCATCATAATCCACTCCAAGTCCGCCACCACAATCAACAAACTCTACATTATATCCCATCTTTCGAAGATTAACATAATATTGTCCGGCTTCGTTAAGAGCAGTCTGTATACGACGTATTTTTGTTATTTGTGATCCTATGTGAAAGTGTATAAGCTTTAAGCTATCATGCAATCCCTTATTATCTAATAGTTCAAGGGCATTTAGTAGCTCTGAAGAGGTTAATCCAAATTTAGAAGCATCACCACCACTTTCTGCCCATTTCCCTGACCCACTTGAGGCTAACTTAATACGAATACCAAGATTTGGCTTAACATTAAGTTTCTTTGCAGCATGTGCTATAAGATCTATTTCATTTAATTTTTCTACTACTATAAAGATTCGCTTACCCATTTTCTGAGCTAACAGAGCTAATTCTATATAGCTTTGATCCTTATATCCATTACAAATTATTAATGCATCGCTTTGACATTGTACAGCAATAACAGCATGAAGTTCAGGCTTAGAGCCAGCTTCCAGTCCAAGATTAAACTTTCGCCCATGTGTAATAATTTCCTCAACAACAGGCTGCATTTGATTAACCTTAATAGGGTAGATGATAAAATTTTCTGCATTAAAATTATATTCTTTCTTAGCCTGATCAAAACATGATGCAGTTTTTTCGATACGATTATCAAGAATATCAGGAAAACGTAACAACACTGGCGGTGTTACATCTCGCAAAGCCAACTCGTCCATGATATCACGTAAATCTATCTCTGTATTGTCTTTGCATGGTGACACACATACATTACCTTTCTCATTAATATCAAAGTAAGATGTCCCCCACCCATTAATATTATAAAGTTCTTTAGAATCTTCTATCGTCCACTTCTTCATTTTATTATTGTATATACTACTTTTATAAATAATCTTTATTCAAAACACATTATATATTAAGCAATTCACGCAAACTATATACAGCCTCTTTTATTTTTTCAGCACTATTTAAGAGATTAATATTTAAAACATATTTTGCTTTTAAATAATAACTCTCTCTCTCTGCTACCTGTCTTACAATAAGTTGTCCTATCTCTTCTTCTGTTTTACCCAACAAAAGCGGGCGTATAATCTTGCCCATCTTCAAATGAGCATATAACACTTCTGGAAGAGCTTTTAAGTAAACAGTAGTTCCTTGCCTGTTCATATAATCCATATTATCGAAGAAGCAAGGTGTCCCTCCTCCACAAGCTATGATAACATTTTCATTTTCAGCTACTTCATGTAACATCGCTTGCTCTGTTTTTCTAAAACCTTCTTCTCCTCTCTCTTCAAAAAGCTGCTTTATGCTTCTATGCATACGTGCTTCAATATACCAGTCGAGATCGTAAAAAGGTATATTCATTTCATCTGATAAAACCTTTCCTATAGTTGTTTTACCAGCCCCCATGTAGCCAATAAGGAGAATGCGAAGCGTGTTTTGCTTCGTATTCCCCTTGTTTTGTAACTGCTTTTTAAGAGGTATAGGCATATTGCTTATTATAAATATATATTAAACCTTTTTCTTCTTACGTTTTGGTTCTGGTGCTTTTTTTATAATATCAATACACTGTTCGTAAGTAAGCTCTTTTACTTTATCGTGTAATGCTTTTGGTAATCGATAGTTCTTACCTTCGTAAGCTATATAAGGACCATAACGGCCATTCATCAATTCCATATTTGCATCTTCTGTAAAAGTCTTTAAATGACGCATAGCTTCTTGCAAACGTTTCTCTTGGATAAGGCGTATAGCTCCATCAAGAGATATTGTTAATGGGTCTTGATCCTTAGGAATAGATACATATTTCTTCTTGTGCATTACATAAGGGCCAAAACGACCTGTGCCTATGATTACATCTTCATCTTCAAATTTGCCAAGATTGCGTGGTAACTTAAAAAGCTCTATAGCATCTTCAAGTGTTATGCTTTCCATATTCTTACCCACTGGCAACTGTGAAAAACGCGGTTTAGCCTCATCATCAGCAGTACCTATCTGCACTACAGGACCAAAACGACCTATCTTTACAAAAACAGGTTTACCCGTCTTAGGATCAATGCCCAACTCTCTTTCACCTGCTTTATGCTCAGAGCGTGCATTCATAACCTCTTCTACTTTTGGCTCAAAGCTATGATAAAAATCTTTCATCTCTTTATCCCATGCAGCTTTACCTTCAGCTATCTTGTCAAATTCCTGTTCTACCTTTGCCGTAAAGTTATAGTCCATTATCTCTGGAAAGCTCTTCATAAGGAAATCGTTTACCACTATACCTATATCGGTAGGTATAAGTTTACCCTTATCAGCACCCACCATTTCTGTCTTTTCTATCGACTTTAACTTATTCTTCTTCAAGGTATCTATCTTATAGCTACGCTCTTCTCCCTTTTTATCTCCCTTCTCTACATATTCGCGCTGCTGAATAGTAGATATTGTTGGAGCATAAGTAGAAGGACGACCAATACCCAACTCTTCAAGTTTTCGTACCAGACTTGCCTCTGTATATCTACCCGGAGTTTGAGAATAACGCTCTGTTGACGATACCTCTACCCTATTTAACATATCGCCCTCTTTTATTAAAGGCAAATTATGCAAGCTCTCTTCTTTTACTGCTTGCTCGTCATTAGACTCTTGATATACCTTTAAAAAGCCATCAAAAATCACCACTTCACCATTAGCAACAAAATGTAATCCCTCTTGTTCTGCTGCAGTGCAAGGGATTATATTTATATTAACAACAGTCTTTTCCATCTGCGCATCAGACATTTGTGATGCTATAGTGCGCTTCCATATAAGATCGTATAAACGACGCTCCTGCACACTTCCTTCTATCGTTTGATTATCTGCATAAGTAGGACGGATAGCTTCATGAGCCTCCTGTGCCCCCTTGCTGTTAGTATGATACTGACGGACTTTGCTATATTCCTTACCATAAATCTTCTCTATCTCTGCCTTAGATGTATTTATGGCAAGCTTAGAGAGGTTCACACTGTCGGTACGCATATAGGTAATACGCCCAGCTTCATATAGACGTTGAGCTACCATCATAGTTTGACTTACTGTAAATCCTAATTTACGTGCTGCTTCCTGCTGAAGAGTAGAAGTAGTAAAAGGAGGAGCAGGTGTACGCTTTAAAGGCTTCTTTGTTACCGAAGAAACCTCAAACTGAGCATCTTTGCACAATTCAAGAAAAGCAACAGCCTCTTCATGAGTATAAAAACGCTTATTCAGCTCTGCCTTTATCTCCGTAGGCTTATCTTCTTTACTTCCTAATAATGTGAAAACTGCATTTATTCTATAATATCTTTCCGACTTAAAATTCTGTATTTCACGCTCCTTTTCTACTATTAATCTAACAGCAACGCTCTGTACACGCCCAGCACTTAGAGATGGCTTTACCTTTCGCCATAATACTGGAGACAACTTAAAGCCAACTATGCGATCTAACACCCTACGTGCTTGCTGTGCGTTAACAAGATTCATATCTAAATGACGAGGATTATTTATTGCCTCCAATATAGCAGGCTTAGTAATCTCATGAAACACTATTCTGTTTGTCTTAGACTCATCTAAACCTAAAACCTCGCACAAATGCCAACTAATAGCTTCTCCCTCACGATCCTCATCGGAGGCTAACCAAATCTTCTTTGCCAATTGGGCTTCCTTCTTTAGCTCGCTAACTACTTTTTTCTTCTCCGTAGGAATTTCATAATTAGGTGCTAACGAATCAAGATCTATACTCAATTCTTTCTTTTTCAGATCGCGGATATGCCCATAAGATGACATCACCTTAAAGTCCTTTCCTAAGAATTTCTCTATAGTTTTTGCCTTAGCAGGGCTCTCTACTATAACTAAATTATCTTGCATAGTCTATATATTGTACTTTTTCAAGAGCGCAAAAGTAGTAAACTTTTCCTCTTACACCTTATATAATATAGTTTATTTCTACTTTTTTAAGTTTTCAAATACTTTTCTTTGAATAATCTTACTGCTTTACGAATGGAATATAAGCCAAACTTTTCTTCGTCTAATCTTTCTATAGCTAACCAATAAGAAGCCGCTACATCATCATGTGCCTCCAAACTATCTTCGTTTGTAACCGTGCAAATATAAAACATATCAAGAGTAGGCACTACAAAGCCACTATATAAATAGCTATTAGGAATAGAACAAAAATACGAACTCTTTGCTATCTGCAAGCAAGTTTCTTCCATAACTTCACGTACCAATGCCTCCTCTATAGTTTCACCTATATCACAGAAGCCACCAGGCAAATCAAGCATATCTTTGGCAGGCTCTCGCTTCCTTTTCGTAACAAGAACCTCCCCATACGTGTTAATAATAAAAGCTGCCACAGCAGAACTGGCATTTAAGAAAAACTCAAAACCACAACTTTTACAACACTTGCTCTTATTACTTTGCACCTGAAAATCTTTACTACCACATACAGGACAATACCTAAACTTATCTAAAACATGAGACATATAAAAGCTTTTAAATATTTAATGCTATATATTAAAATACGTTTAAGCTCCGTATTTAATGTTATGTATATATGCAAAAATAACAAAAACATTATATATAAAAGCACTATACCTACAACTTTTTATTATCTTTGCGCATAAATAATCCTAAGGCATAGTGTTCCTTACTTAGCTTTTATTCCTCTTTCCTTTGCTATAATAAAGAGAATAAAATAAGATAAAAATGCAGCTCGCATTGTTTTAGAGAAACAACTTTGCCAAAACAAAACAAGAAATAACATGAATTTTCATAAACTCCTTTTTACGGCTGGATTAGCCTTTATTACTTTATCTACAAATGCACAACGCTCATTTAACATAAACTTATACAATGGTCAGCCACCGCACAGCAGTAATGACCAAACCGACTCTGCTAAAATACGCATCTATCTCCCAGAAGAAAAAGAAGCTACAGGTCGTGCTATTGTGATATGCCCTGGCGGCGGATACGAAAAACTATCTTTAGAAAAAGAAGGATACGACTGGGCAGAGTTTTTGCAAAATCAAGGCATTGCTGCTATAGTCCTTAAATATCGTATGCCTCACGGCAAACCAGAAATACCTATTGAAGATGCTCAACAAGCTATGAAAATGGTACGACTCAATGCTGCAAGCTGGAAAATTGATAGTAATGACGTAGGCATTATGGGATTTTCTTCGGGTGGACATCTTGCAGCTACAATTGCTACTAAGTCTAAAGGAGACGCCAGACCTAACTTTCAAATACTTTTCTATCCCGTAATATCAATGATGGAAGGTTATGGAGATGCTGTCAGCTTGGAAAACCTGTTAGGACGACACCCTAACAAACGCACACAAAAACAATATAGTGCCGACCTAAACGTCAGCCGTGTTACTCCACGTGCCTTTATTGCTTTAAGCGATGACGATAACATCGTACCACCTGCTAACGGAGTAAATTACTACACCGAGCTATACCGTAACGGTGTGAAAGCATCATTACATGTATACCCAAGTGGCGGACATGGCTGGGGAAGCAAGATAGGATTTCGTTTTCATGAAGAACTGATAATGGAACTAAAAGCATGGTTAAAGAGCTTTTAACTATGCTTTAAATATAAAAACAACAGAATAACCGTAACAACCTTTATACTTACTAACAATCTTTACAAATAACTTTAATGCTTTCAAAACTAATCTTTATAACCATAACACTATGTGCCTCAACACAAGCAAAGGCTCAAAAACATAATACTATATGGTTTGACACCCCTTGCTCTTCATATACAAAAAAAATATGGCTAAAATCTCCTAATATATTAACAGCTGGTGATGAGATGCAAAATGCTGATCCTGAATGGGAGAATCGCTCACTTCCTATAGGAAACGGATCACTGGGAGCAAACATCATGGGAGGCATTGCATGCGATAGGTTCACACTAAACGAAAAGAGCTTATGGCGCGGTGGACCAGGCGTAAAAGGTGGTGCGGCATACTATTGGGACCAGAACAAGCAATCGGCACATTTCTTAAAAGCTATAAGAAAAGCTTTCTTGCAAGGAAACACAAAATTAGCAGCCAAACTAACACAAGACAATTTTAATGGAAAAGCTGCATATTCTATAGCTACCGAGCCACACTTCCGCTTTGGAAACTTTACCACTATGGGAGAAGTTACCATACAAACAGGACATAAAGAGCAAGACATCTCAGGCTATAAACGATGCTTATCTCTCGATTCGGCTATAGCTTCGGTAAGCTATCACACCAACACCACCTACTATAAACGATCTTATTTCATATCCTACCCTGACAATGTGATGGTTATTAAATATACAGCAAAAGGAGCCGACTTGCTTAACCTAACCTTAACCTATACCCCATCGCCTATAGCACAAGGACAAGTAGTTAATGACTCTACAGACGGAATAACTTACAAAGGCAAGCTCAATGACAACAACATGCGCTTTACTATACGCATAAAAGCAAATATTGATAGTGGAACAAGCAAGGTAATAGACGGTAAACTGCATATTTTAAAAGCAAAAACAGTTACCTTTTTCCTAACTGCAGATACTGATTACAAACAAAATACCAACCCCTCTTTTACAGACCCTAAAACATATATTGGTGTAAACCCTGATAAAACCACAAAAAAATGGATAAAACACGCACTACAAAAAGGTTATAATAACCTACTAAATAATCATCTTGCAGATTATACACCTTTATTTAAACGCGTGAAATTAATAATAAATCCAGATGATAAAGATACTAAAGAAGCTCTTTGCTTACCTACAAACAAACGATTACAACGATACCGTACAGGAAAAGCCGACTATGACCTTGAAGCTCTTTACTTCCAATATGGACGTTATCTGCTCATAGCATCGTCACGTCCAGGCACACTCCCTGCTAACTTACAAGGACTTTGGCATAACAATGTAGACGGACCATGGCGTGTAGATTATCATAATAATATTAATCTTCAGATGAATTATTGGCACGCCCTAACCACAAACCTCGCCGAATGTGCACTGCCACTTAATAACTTTATCTGTATGCTTGAAAAACCAGGACGTCGCACTGCTAAAGCCTACTATAATGCTCGCGGCTGGACAACATCTATATCGAGCAATATCTTTGGCTTCACTGCACCACTCATAGATAAAGATATGACATGGAACTTATCGCCAATATCTGGACCATGGCTATCTACCCACCTTTGGGAATATTACGATTTTACTCGCAATAAAACATATTTGCGTAACACCGCTTACCCCATATTAAAGGGAAGTGCACAATTTGCAGTTGATTTCCTATGGCATAAACCTGACGGAACTTATACAGCTGCACCGTCTACCTCTCCTGAACATGGCTCTATAGATCAAGGCGCAACTTTCGTACATGCCGTAGTACGCGAGATTCTTACAGATGCTATTGCTGCAAGCAAAGTGTTAGATATAGATAGAAAGGAACGGAAACAGTGGGAAAAAGTGCTCCTGAAGCTATCACCATATCGTATAGGACGCTACGGACAGCTCATGGAATGGTCTGAAGATATTGATGATCCTAACGATAATCATCGCCATGTAAACCATCTTTTTGGCTTATTCCCGGGTCATACCATATCTACCTCTACCACACCTACCCTTGCCCGTGCTGCACGTATAGTGTTAGAACATCGTGGTGATGGAGCTACAGGGTGGAGCATGGCTTGGAAAATATGTCTTTGGGCACGTTTACATGATGGTGATCATGCGTATAAGCTCTTTCAAAACCTTCTTCGTAACAGCACGTTAGATAATCTTTTAGACACACATACACCCTTTCAAATAGATGGCAACTTTGGTGCTACAGCAGGTATTGCTGAAATGTTAGTACAAAGCCAAATGGGAAAAACAGAACTATTACCTGCCCTGCCTAAAGCATGGAAACACGGATATGTTAAAGGATTAGTAGTAAGAGGAGGTAAAGAGATAGAGCTGAAATGGTAACATACTTATTACCCTATTTTTGGCTAAGCCAAAAATAGGGTAAATAATAAGCACATAAAGATATAATAAACTCTTATTTTTTAAAGCAACTTTTGTATCTCTTCATCTAAGTTCTTAATCTGTGAAGGATTTTTCACTACATTATTACCACGATCGATAAGGTAAATAATAGGCAACGTTGTTGCAGTAGCCGTATAAGCTTGGCTCACTCCTTTATCATCATAAACATTTACCCAAGGAAGGTTAGCTACCTGTTCCTTCCAGAAATGCTGATTTTCATCGAGCGAAACCATATAAATCTCTAAACCACGTGAATGATATTTATTATAAAGATCACGCAAATGCATTATATATTCCGTAGAGCCTTTCATACCAAATACATGAAAATCGAGCAATACAACCTGTCCTTTAAAATCGGTAAGATGACGCTCATTTCCCATGTTATCACGTAAAGGAAGATCGATAACCCCTCGTACATCAGCCTTTAGCTCTATGGGCTTTTGCCTTGCTTTTACTATGCGTTCATCTTTCATACCCTTAATGGTTATGTTATGAAGATTTTGAGTGCGAAGTGTTCCAGGATAATAAGTATCCCAACTTGTAGCTACAGCTCCAAACACCTTAGTATCTTTTGCGTCCTTTGAAGGGTCGAATATCAAAACCGCTTGATTATTTATTACAACATACTGAAACAGTGCGAAATAGCTATACGACTTCATTGGAGCCTTAAAAATATAGTTTGTTGTAATATCACGTTTATAATCGGCAAGCATCACTTCTATCAAAGAGTCGGCTAACTCTGGACGCTGTGCTAACAACTGCTGACAACGGCTTTGAAGATTAATCTGCTTCAAAGCCAGCTCCTTAACCTTTTCGTTATCAGCCGAACCCTTTATAACATAATTGGTAGCCATCTGAGGATAAACTGCCTTTACTGCAATATGCTCTGTAGAATCGATAGCAATATTAATGATCTGATCGGCTATACGAAGACGATAAAATTCCGGATTATCACCTCTACCACCTGAAAAAGAAAATACACCACTTTCATCAAGCTTTACTGAATCTATTTTAGCAATACCTTCTAAGCCATTATGTTCTAAGAATAGCACAGAATCTTTCGCATTAGAAATAGTCCCTTCTATACGAAAACCTTCCTTTGCACAACTCGCCAACATTATCATACCCAGTGTACAACAGCCTACAAAGACCTTATTTATAATATTTTTTTTCATATCATGTTTGGTGTTAAAAAAGCATAGTAATATAAGTGTAAAAACAGTGTAAACAAGAAGAAATAATCCTTAATTATAATTTCTCATACACAAACCTATCTTGTGCAAAGGTAATGTTTTTTAAGAAATAGCCCAAATATTTAGAAAAATGTATTAATAAAAAGCATCTTTTTAACCGCTATACATCTGTTTTTCCAAAATAACAAACAATGCTTAATAGAGCAAAAGGTAACTATATTAGAATGTTTTTAATCTATTTTTAAGTGAAAAATAAGTTATTTTTCTTTTATTTTTAATTTATTTTTCCTTTCTATAGTTCGTTCTTAATCTAAGAATATGCTTTTTTTTCATCATCAAAAGCCTCACGTATTTTTATATAAAAGTTTGGCTTTTGCTTTCTCACAAGGGCTATATAATGTTTATATTTTTAAGATATGCCATTTCTTTTTTATTGTAACCTTCTTAGGTTTTTATAATGTTTTTCTAAAAATTAACTATAGGCGGATAAAATAAATCTACTCTTTTTTTGCAGTACGCGAAAAATGTTTGTACCTTTGCAGTGTTCAGAGGAATGGGGGACTTGACAAAGTTCCTCATTTTTTATTATTTAGCAAATTATGATAGACAAAGCTGTTGTTAAAAAACTCGTATCCGAATGGCTGGAAGGAAAAGAATATTTCCTTGTAGATATTCAGATTAGTTCGGAAAACAAGATCGTAGTAGAAATTGATCATGCAGATGGGGTGTGGATAGAAGACTGTGTTGAGCTCAGCAAGTATATCGAGGAGCATCTTTCTCGTGATGAGGCTGACTACGAACTGGAAGTAGGCTCGGCAGGCTTAGGACAGCCCTTTAAAGTGGCTCAGCAGTACATTAACTTTATAGGTAAAGAAGTTGAGGTGCTTGATAAAGAAGGTAAGAAAGTAAAAGGGCTGCTAAAAAGCGTAGATGGTGACGAGTTTATAGTTGCTGTCAATGAGAAAGTGCGAATAGAAGGCAAGAAACGTCCTGTAAAAATGGATGTTGATCATAAGTACAACATGAAAGAAGTGAAATATACAAAATACGTAATAAGTTTCAAATAAAGCTATGGCTGCAAGAAAAATAGAAGAAGATCGTCCTAATATGGTCGAAACCTTCAAGGAGTTTAAAGACACTAAAAGTATCGACCGTACCACTTTGGTAAGCGTTTTGGAAGAGAGCTTTCGCAATGTGCTTGCAAAAATATTTGGTAGTGACGAAAATTTTGATGTTATTGTAAATCCTGATAAGGGAGACTTTGAGATCTATCGTAATCGTGTGGTTGTGGCAGATGACGAGTTAGAGAACGAAAACAAGCAGATAAGTCTTACTGATGCTCGCAAATTAGAGCCCGACTTTGAGGTAGGTGAAGACGTTAGTGAGAAGATAGATTTTAATAAGTTTGGTCGCCGTGCTATCCTCAATCTGCGTCAAACATTAGCGTCAAAGATATTAGAGCTGGAGCATGACTCTTTATATAATAAATATAAGAACCGTGTAGGGCAAATTGTTTCAGGTGAGGTTTATCAAACATGGAAGCGCGAAGTATTATTAGTAGATGAAGATAATAACGAGATGATATTGCCCAAAGGCGAGCAAATACCTCGTGATAATTATCGTAAGGGAGAAACTATCCGTGCCGTTATTCATCGTGTTACCAATGATAATAATAATCCGAAGATTATCCTTTCGCGCACAGCACCCGAGTTTTTAGAGCGTTTGCTCGAAGCTGAAGTGCCTGAAATAAATGATGGCTTGATAGCTATAAAGAAAGTTGCCCGTATGCCAGGTGAGCGTGCTAAAATAGCAGTAGAAAGCTATGATGAGCGTATAGACCCTGTAGGCGCATGTGTAGGTGTACGCGGTAGTCGTGTACATGGCATTGTAAGAGAGCTATGTAACGAAAATATTGATGTTATAACATGGACGGCTAACACAAAGCTGTTTATACAGCGTGCATTAGCTCCAGCAAAAGTAAGTAGCCTCACCATAGATGAAGAGACTAAGAAAGCAGAAGTTTATCTACAGCCAGAAGAAGTTAGTTTGGCAATTGGTCGCAATGGTTTAAACATCAAGTTAGCAAGTATGCTGACAGATTATACTATTGATGTCTTCCGTGAGTTAGATGAAAACGAGACAGAAGATGATATCTATTTAGACGAATTTGCTGACGAGATAGACCAATGGGTAATAGATGCTATAAAAGGTATAGGCATGGAGACTGCCCGACAAGTACTTAACGCGCCACGCGAAATGTTGATAGAAAAAGCAGATTTAGAGGAGGAGACAGTAGATAATGTGTTGAATATTCTAAAATCCGAATTTGACAATTAGGTGATGGCTGGTGGGTGATGGTTGTTAGCAGAAAGCCTAAAGGGTGTGACTCTTCTGCAGCTCCATGTTCGGAACCCCTCTACCGAAAGCTATAAAAGGTAATACTATCTACAACGAACACCCACACCGAAAAAGGAAATTAATGAGTATCAGACTAAGTAAAGCAATTCGAGAATTAAACATTGGACTTCCAACGGCTGTTGAGTTTCTACAAAAGAAGCTCGAATTAAGCGAAGAGTCTATTGATGTTAACTACAAGCTAAGCGATAATCAATATAAGGCTCTCATAAAAGCTTTTAAAAACGATAAAGACGTAAAGGACAAAGCCGCAGATATCCTACAAAAGAAAGCAAAAGATAAAAAAGAAAGCACAAAGACAACTAATCATAGTGCAGATAGCTTGTTCGCCTCTAAAAGGCAAAAATATACCCCACTTGGTAAAATAGACCTTCAAGAGAAGAACAAACCATCGTCAAAGGGAGCAAAGCCTGTTAGTACAGATACATCTGTTGCAAAAAATTCTTCTAAAGAAGTATTAGCAAAAGATGAAAAAACAGAACAAGTAACAACTCCTAAGCAAGAAACTCCTGAGGTGAAAGAAGCTAAGGCTGATAAACTATCTGATAAAAAAGAAGCACAAATAACAGAAGTTTCTACAGAAAGCAAACAAGAGAAACAAGCTAAAATAAAAAACGAAACTATTAACGTTTTAGTGAATACAGAAAAGAAAGTAGAAAACATAGCTACTCAAGGAGCAGCTAATGTAGAAACAGAGACAAAGGACGAAGGTATCTTTAAGACAAAAAATGAAGAAAAGATGCTTAACGCCCCAAAAGTGAACGTGCTTGGTAAAATAGATTTAAGTAGCCTTAATCAAAGCACTCGCCCTAAAAAGAAGAGCAAAGAAGAGCGCAAAAAAGAGCGTGAAGACAAGGCTGAACAAAAGAAAGCACAAAGTAAGAAAAAGCGTGTACGCATTAATAAAGAACGCGTAGATATTAATGCATCTGCAAATCAGCAAGGCAGCGGGCAAGGTAATCGTAACAAGAGTAACAACAACAGCCACAACAACAACCGTGGCAGCGGCAAGAAAAACAACCGCAACAATAACAACAACCGCAATCATAAGCCTTTAGAGGTAGACGATGAGGCTGTTGCACGTCAGGTAAAGGAAACTCTGGCTCGCCTTACAAGTAAGACCCAAAACAAAAAAGGTGCTAAATATCGCAAAGAGAAGCGTGAGGCAGTACAGGAAAAACTTAATGCAGAAGCACGTGCAGAGAAGAGAGAAAGTAAGGTTTTGAAGCTTACCGAGTTTGTTACTGTGTCAGAACTGGCTACCATGATGAATGTCCCTGTAACTAATGTTATATCAACATTAATGTCAGTAGGCATTATGGTTTCTATAAATCAACGTTTAGATGCCGAGACTATTAATCTTGTAGCAGACGAGTTCAACTTTAAAACAGAATATGTTTCTGCCGAAGTACAGGAAGCAGTAAGCGAGGAAATAGACGATGAGAATGACCTTGTCTCGCGTGCTCCTATTGTAACAGTGATGGGTCATGTAGATCATGGTAAGACTTCGTTGCTCGATTATATTCGTAATACAAATGTTATCGCTGGTGAAGCTGGTGGTATCACACAACATATAGGCGCATATTGTGTGAAAGTGGGTAGCGGAAAGAGTGTAACCTTCTTAGACACTCCCGGACACGAGGCCTTTACAGCTATGCGTGCTCGTGGTACTCAAGTAACAGACATCGCTATAATCATTATTGCTGCCGACGACTCTGTCATGCCTACTACTCGTGAAGCCATTTCTCATGCACAAGCAGCTGGCGTTCCAATGGTGTTTGCCATAAACAAGATAGACAAGCCCGGAGCTAATCCTGATAAGATACGTGAAGACCTTTCACAGATGAATCTCCTTGTAGAAGAATGGGGTGGTAAATATCAATGTCAGGAAATTAGCGCAAAGAAAGGGATTGGTGTTGAAGACTTATTAGATAAGGTACTTCTTGAAGCAGAGATGCTCGACTTAAAAGCTAACCCAAATCGCAAAGCTACAGGTACTATCATCGAGTCGTCTTTAGACAAAGGACGTGGTTATGTTAGCACAGTATTAGTTTCTAATGGTACTTTAAAGATAGGAGATAATGTCATTGCTGGCACCTCATACGGACGTATTAAAGCTATGTTTAACGAGCGTAACCAACGTATTGAAACCGCTAAGCCTGCAGAACCTGCCATTATATTAGGTTTAAATGGTGCTCCTGCAGCTGGTGATACTTTCCATGTTATGGAAACAGAGCAAGAAGCACGTGAGATAGCCAATAAGCGAGAGCAACTACAACGTGAGCAAGGGCTACGTACACAGACCAGACTTACCTTGTCTGATATTTCTCATCGTATTGCTCGTGGAGAGTTTCATGAGATGAATATTATAGTAAAAGGAGATACCGATGGGTCTATAGAAGCCTTGTCTGATTCATTTATTAAACTATCAACAGAGAAAGTTAATGTAAATGTTATTAGTAAAGCAGTAGGTCAGATCTCTGAAAGCGATGTAATGCTTGCAAGCGCATCAGATGCTGTCATTGTAGGTTTTCAGGTACGTCCATCTACAGAAGCACGTCGTTTAGCCGATCGTGAGGGGGTAGAGATTAACACTTACTCTGTTATCTACGATGCTATTGATGATGTAAAATCCACTATGGTGGGTATGCTTGATAAGGTAAAGAAAGAAATTATAACAGGACAAGTAGAAGTAAAACAAGTCTTTAAAATTTCAAAAGTTGGTACTGTGGCAGGAGCTTTGGTAACTGAAGGTAAAGTACACAACAAAGATAAAGGAAGAGTGGTACGCAACGGTATCGTTATACACACAGCTCCTATTGATGCTCTAAAAAGATATAAAGACGATGTTAAAGAAGTCGCTACAGGTTTGGAATGTGGTATATCACTCGTCAATTACAACGATTTACAAACGGGAGATATTATTGAAACATTCACAGAAATAGAAGTTGAACAAAAATTATAATGAAATAACAATAAAATCCCCTAATACACGATGTATTTAGGGGATTTTTTATTATCTTCGTAGCAACAAATGTTACTGCCTTTTATTATGGTATAGCATTTGTTGTCTTTATTAATAAAAGAGATTTAAATAATGTCAGATAACAAAAATAACGAATATGTAAAGAAGATTGCTGAGCAAAAATATGAATTTGGGTTCACAACAGACGTACACACCGATATTATTCCAAAAGGATTAAATGAAGATATTGTACGTTTAATCTCGGCAAAAAAAGGTGAGCCAGACTGGCTTCTTGATTTCCGTTTAGAAGCTTTCAGGTATTGGCAAACCCTTCCTATCCCCCAATGGGGGCATCTAACCCTTCCTGAACTACATCTTCAGGACATCTCTTACTATGCTGATCCGTTAGCAAAAAAGCCTAAGGATAAAGAAATTGACCCTGAGTTAGAAAAAACATTTGATAAGCTTGGCATTCCTTTAGAGGAACGCTTAGCTTTGAGCGGTACTGCCGTTGATGCTGTAATGGACTCTGTTTCTGTAAAAACTACTTTTAAAAAACAATTAGCAGAAAAGGGTATAATCTTTTGTTCTTTTGGCGAAGCTGTTAAGGAGCACCCCGCTTTAGTACGTCAATACTTAGGAAGTGTGGTACCTTATAAGGACAACTGGTCATCAGCTCTTAACTCTGCTGTTTTTAGCGATGGATCATTTGTTTACATACCAAAAGGTGTTCGTTGTCCTATGGAGCTTAGTTCGTACTTTCGTATAAATGCTGTCAATACAGGGCAGTTTGAACGTACGCTAATAATTGCTGACGATAATGCCTACGTTAGCTACTTAGAAGGTTGTACTGCGCCTATGCGTGATGAAAACCAGCTACATGCTGCTGTAGTAGAAATAATTGTAATGAACAATGCTGAAGTTAAGTATTCTACTGTGCAAAACTGGTATCCTGGCGATGAACATGGCAAAGGCGGTGTACTTAATCTTGTTACAAAGCGTGGAGAATGTAGAGGTGCCAATTCTGTTTTATCATGGACACAGGTAGAAACAGGGTCTGCAATAACATGGAAATATCCTTCTTGCATTCTTAGAGGAAACAATTCTCAAGCGGAGTTTTATTCAGTAGCTGTTACCAATAACTATCAGGAAGCAGATACAGGGACTAAAATGATACACATAGGAAAGAACACTAAAAGTACTATTATATCTAAAGGAATATCTGCCGGTCATAGCCAAAACTCATATAGAGGCTTAGTGCGAGCAACAGCTAATGCTGATAATGCACGCAACTATTCAAGCTGCGACTCCCTACTCTTAGGTTCAAAATGTGGTGCTCACACTTTCCCTTACATGGATATTCATAACGATTCTGCCATAGTAGAACACGAGGCAACTACATCTAAAATAAACGAAGAACAACTTTTCTATTGTAATCAACGTGGTATACCAACGGAAGATGCTGTAGGCTTAATCGTGAATGGATATGCAAAAGATGTGTTAAACAAACTTCCTATGGAATTTGCTGTAGAAGCGCAAAAGCTCCTTTCTGTAACATTAGAAGGAACAGTAGGATAAATAAAAACGTATTATTAATGAAGAAATTACCTCAAGGCTAACGCCAAAAGAGGTACATAAGAAAAAAAGAAGCCTGTTTTAAGAAAATAAGGCACAGAGAATAGACCAAAGCCAATAGGCTTTCTGATATTTTTTATATGTGTTAGAGATAATATTAACAAAATAAGATATAAAACATTATGTTAGAAGTAAGAAACTTGCATGCTACTATTGCAGGTAAAGAAATATTAAGAGGCATCAACCTCACTATTAACGACGGAGAAATACATGCTATCATGGGACCTAATGGGTCTGGAAAGTCTACCCTAAGCGCCGTTCTTACGGGTAACCCTCTTTATAAAGTTACTGATGGTATGGCAGTTTTTAATGGTAAAAACCTCCTCGAAATGAAACCAGAAGATCGTGCTCGTGAAGGACTTTTCTTATCTTTCCAATACCCAGTGGAAATACCTGGTGTGAGCATGACCAATTTTATGAAAGCCGCAATAAATGCAAAGCGTATATATCAAGGTTTAGAGCCTTTAAAAGCCTCCGACTTTATGACACTTATGCGTGAAAAAAGAAAACTCGTAGAATTAGATTCAAAGTTATCACGTCGCAGTGTTAATGAGGGTTTTTCTGGTGGGGAAAAGAAAAGAAATGAAATATTTCAAATGGCTATGTTAGAACCGAAACTTAGCATCTTAGATGAGACTGATTCAGGTTTAGATGTTGATGCCATGCGTATAGTTGCAGAAGGTGTTAACAAAATGCACACTAAAGAGACATCGGCTATTGTCATTACACACTACGAACGCTTACTCGATATGATCAAACCTGATTTTATTCACGTTCTTTATAAAGGGCAGATAGTGAAAACGGCTGGTCCTGAACTTGCTAAAGATATAGAGTTACGTGGTTATGATTGGATAAAAGAAGAGGTTGATAAATACTAATTATTTCATGAAAAGTGAACAACAATATATAGACCTATATACACAGGCATCACAGCTTATTAAAAGTAAGTCTGTAAAAGTGATGAATGACCTCCGTGATGAGGCTTTTATGAATTTTAAAAAATTAGGTTTCCCTTCTAAAAAAGAGGAACGCTATAAGTATACTAATATCCATTCGCTCTTTGAACCAAATTACGGCTTGAATCTAAACAGATTGGAAATACCTATAGACCCTTATAAAACTTTCAAATGTGGCATTCCTAATCTTAGCACATCACTTTACTTTATTGTAAACGATCAATTATATACAAAAAAACTTCCTAATACTTATTTAGGAGAAGGAGTTATCATTGATAGTCTTGCTAAAGCAGCTACACATTATCCAGAGCTTATTACAAAATATTATGGAAAGCTTGCTAAGACATCAGAAGATGGCATAACAGCTTTAAATACAATGTTAGCACAGGACGGGTTATTTATATATGTTCCTAAAAACGTAAAATTAAAAAATACCGTACAGATAGTAAACATTCTTCGTTCTGATGTAGACCTAATGGTAAATAGGCGTGTTCTTATTATCTTGGAAGAAGGAGCAGAAGGGCAATTCCTCTTTTGCGATGATACTGCCGATGATAGAAATTTCCTAACAACACAAGTTATCGAAGCCTTTGTAGGAAACAATGCTCATATTGATCTTAATTGTCTTGAGGAAACACATACCAAGAATGTGCGTATTTCTAATGCTTTTATTCAACAGGAAAGCTATTCTAAAGCAAGCCATAATGTTATTACTTTACATAATGGTATTACGCGTAATATGCTAAATCTGACATTTAAAGGTCAGCATAGTGAGTGTTTTATTAATGGCTGTATAATAGCCGACAAAGAACAACACGTAGACAACAACACACTCATAGATCATGCTGCACCTCACTGCCAGAGCCATGAGCTTTACAAATATGTACTTAATGACAAAGCTGTAGGTGCTTTTGCAGGACTTGTTTTAGTACGTAAAGAAGCACAAAAGACAACTTCAATAGAGACTAACCGTAATCTTGTTTCTACTAATACTGCACGCATGTACTCACAGCCCATGTTAGAAATATATGCCGATGATGTACAGTGTAATCACGGATCTACAGTAGGACAACTTAATGATGCTGCTCTTTTTTATATGCAACAACGTGGTATTGATCAGCAAGAAGCACGTACTCTACTCCAAACTGCATTTATCTACGAGGTCATAGATAAAATAGAGCTCGATTCTTTACGCGAACGCTTACATCTTTTAGTAGAAAAACGCTTCCGTGGAGAACTTAATAAATGTAACAGATGTAAAATTTGTAAATAAGAAAGGAATATATTTATGTATGACACTAATAAGGTACGAGCCGATTTCCCTATCCTATCACGCACCATTCATGGCAAGCCTTTAGTGTATTTAGATAACGGGGCTACTACACAAAAGCCCCTTTCCGTGTTAGAGGCTATGCACAATGAATATATTAATGTTAATGCTAATGTACATCGTGGTGTACATTGGCTTTCACAACAAGCTACAGACCTACATGAAGCAGCACGTGAAACAGTAAGACAATTCATCAATGCTAAGTCTATAACCGAAATAGTTTTCACACGTGGGACAACAGAAAGCCTCAACCTAATAGCGTCTTCTTTCGCTGATGGATTTCTTAAAGAAGGTGATGAGGTTATAATTTCCACTATGGAACACCACTCTAATATAGTACCTTGGCAATTGCAGGCTGCCAAAAAAGGAATAGCATTAAAAGTCATTCCTCTGACTAAAGCTGGAGAGTTAGACCTGAAAGTTTATACTAAACTCTTCACTCCTCATACCAAACTTGTAAGCATAACTCATGTTAGTAATGTGCTTGGCACTATAAATCCTGTAAAAAAAATAATAAGTATAGCACATGAACATAACGTACCTGTTATGTTAGACGGCGCACAAAGTGTACCTCATTTTAAAGTAGATGTACAACAACTTGACTGCGACTTCCTTGCTTTTAGTGGACATAAAATATATGGCCCTACAGGGGTAGGCGTTCTCTATGGTAAAGAAGAATGGTTAGACAAGCTACCACCATATCAAGGTGGAGGTGAAATGATAGAACACGTTAGCTTTGAAAAAACAACCTTCGAACGTCCACCACTAAAGTTTGAAGCTGGTACACCTGATTATATCGCCACCCATGGCTTAGCTACTGCCATTAATTACGTTACTCATTTAGGTATGGATAACATCTTTGCCCATGAGCAAGAGCTAACTCGTTATGCCTTGCAACAACTCCGTGAGATAAAAGATATACACATATATGGTCATACTGATAATTTTGGAGATGCCGTTATCAGCTTTAACGTTGGCAATATTCACCATATGGATATTGGCACATTGCTCGACCAGTTAGGTATTGCTGTTAGGACAGGACATCATTGTGCTCAACCCCTAATTGAGACTTTAGGCACATTAGGTACTGTACGTGCTTCTTTTGGACTATATAACACAAAAGAAGAAGTAGATGAGCTCGTAAAAGGTCTGAAAAAAGTTTTAACTATGTTTTAAAGAACACTATTAAATGCTATATTCTCAATATAATATTGGGCTATGTGAAGCTGGCTGCGATGAGGCTGGGCGTGGTTGCTTAGCAGGTAGTGTATATGCTGCTGCTGTTATACTACCTAAAACCTATTGTAATGAGCATCTCAATGATTCTAAAAAACTATCTTCAAAGACACGCTACGCCTTACGTAAAGATATAGAACTTAACGCTGTAGCATGGGCAATAGGTAAAGTTACTCCAGAAGAAATAGATCGGATAAATATACTTAACGCCAGTATTCTTGCCATGCATCGTGCACTCGATCAGCTTATTATTCGCCCTGAAGCTATCATAATAGACGGAAATCGCTTCAAACCCTATCACAACATACCCTATACTACTATTATTAAAGGTGATGGCAAATACTTATCAATAGCAGCTGCTTCTATATTAGCAAAAACATATCGAGATGATTATATGTGTACTCTTGCTAAAAAATATCCCCAATACGAATGGGAACATAACATGGGATACCCTACTAAAGCACACCGACAAGCTATTGCTAAATATGGTATTACTCCTTATCATCGTAAGAGTTTTAAACTACTTGGCGAAACTAAACAACTACTGTTATTTTAATATGTATTCTATGTTTTTATTATATAACTTAAATTATAATTTAACATTATAAAATTTTATATTTAGAAAATTTTAATAATAGAGTTCTTATACCAGCTTCCTTAAAAGAGATCTTTGCCTTTGCATTCTCTCCTTGCCCCTCTATACTTAAAACCTCTCCTATACCAAACCTCTGATGCTCTATAATTGTACCTACTCCTATTAATTTATCATTAACCTTAGACTTTATATCTGATTCATCAGCATTTTGCATTACCCTTCCTCCATTAGTAATAGCTGCTGATAAACGACGGAAATTACCTCCTTCTGACAATAATATGCTCTTTGCACGTGCTGATAAAGGGTCGACTGCCACCTCGGCACGTTTACGCTCCGTTATCTTAGGTTTAGGATCCGCACGAAACTGGCTACCTACAGGATTATTATTTTGGAATCTACTGTCAAGCCGTTTATAATCGCTACCATATTGCCTGCTACCCAAATATGGCTTATTAGGCTCATATTCCTGAGTTTTATTGGCTCTATAGCCTCTATATTGTGATGTATAACTTTCGTTTTTTATGCTTCCTACCCGCTCTTTATAACAACTATTATCAGCCATCATACTCTCTTCCTTACAAATAAGATTCGGATCTATATCCTTAATAAAACGACTTGGAGTATCAAACTGCATCGCGCCATAACGGAAACGATTCTTGGCATTAGTAATAATACAATGACGACCTGCACGAGTAATAGCTACATATAAGAGTCTACGCTCTTCTTCTATTTCACGTCTTGAATTTGCTGACATCGGACTAGGAAAAATATTTTCTTCCAAACCCACAATAAAAACAGTAGGATATTCTAACCCCTTAGCTGCATGAATTGTCATCATTGTTACCTTTGGGGAATCATCATCAGTCTTATCATTATCAGAATATAAAGCTATTTCTTGTAAATAATCAGTAAGAAAAACATTATCTTCTCTGTTTTCTTCACGTGCAGTATCTACAAACTCTTGCATTGCAGAAAGAAACTCTTCAAGATTTTCTTGTTTCGACAAAGATTCGGTATCAGAGTTAGAGTAAATATCATTAGATATTTTACTTTGCATAACTATATCCTTCCCTAACAAATAGGCATCTGTTGTCGTTAGACGTGCCACAAAGCTATTAATAAGTAATATAAATTCATTTATTTTTGATAACGTTCCACTATTTACCTTAAGCCCATATTGTAATGGATTAGTTATAACTTGCCAAAGACTAACCATGTTTTCTGAAGCACAAGCTATAATTTTTTCTATCGTTGTTTTACCTATACCTCGAGCAGGATAATTTATTATACGACGAAAAGCCTCTTCATCATTATTATTAACAATAAGACGAAAATAAGCTATAATATCTTTTATCTCTTTACGCTGATAAAATGATAATCCGCCCACAATCTTATAAGGTATTGATTGACGGCGAAATTCATCTTCAAAAGTACGACTTTGTGCATTTGTTCTATACAAAATAGCAAAATCAGAATAAGATGCATTATCAATATGTTTAATACGTTGCAACTCTTTAGCAACAACAATAGCTTCTTCTTTATCGCTATAACATGGCTTATATTGTAATTTACTCCCCTCTTCTTCCTGCGAATATACATCCTTTGAAATCTGATGTTCATTATGCTTCATCAACGAATTAGCAGCTTTTACTATAAATTGTGTCGAACGATAGTTCCTCTCCAACTTAAACGTTTGTACATCTTTAAATATATTTTTAAAATTAAGAATATTATCAATATTTGCCCCTCTAAATGAATATATGCTTTGGTAATCATCTCCAACGACGCATATATGCTGATGTATGTTTACAAGTTGGGTAATTATAGCTACCTGTGCATAATTAGTATCCTGATACTCATCAACAAGAATATATTCAAATAATTTAGCATATTTGTTTCTCACATCTTCATTATCTCGGAATAACACGTAAGTGTTTACAAGTATGCTGTCAAAGTCCATAGCATTAGCCTGTTTACAACGTGCTTCATAAGCCTTATAAATAGAATAGACATAAGGCATACGACATTGCTTGTCTCTATCTATGGCTGCCTTATCTTGTTCATACTTATCAGCTGTAATGAGATGATTTTTCGCCATAGATATAAAGTTATGCACCATATTAAGCTTATATACTTTTTCATCATATCCCATAACCTTGATTATATTCTTAAGCAACGAGCGAGAATCGCTCTCATCGTAAATTGTAAAACTACTGTTATAGCCAATATACTGTGATTCTTTGCGTAAAATTCGTGAGAATATAGAATGAAAAGTACCCATATAAATACGGTTAGCATCGCTTTGGTTTGTTATTTTTGCTATACGATCTTTCATTTCACGAGCAGCCTTATTGGTAAATGTTAGGGCAAGAATATTCCAAGGTTTTAATCCTGATTCTAAAAGATAAGCTATCTTATAAGTAAGCACACGAGTTTTACCTGAGCCTGCTCCTGCTACTACCAATGAAGGACCATCACAATATTCCACCGCTTCACGTTGATGAGGATTCAATTCACTTAATAATATTTCTTTTTTATTTTTCATTTCACTTTAATGTTCTTTAGGGAATAGTTTTATAAAAAGCATCTGCCTTTCTATTTGTTTCATACGTTTATACATATAAGGACCTGGCGATTTAGAGGAAAAACGCCTTGGGTTTGGTAATGTTGCGGCTATCAAAGCACAATTGCTTCTACTTAGGTCCTTAGCTTCAACCCCAAAATGATGTTTAGCTACAGCTTGTACACCATAAATACCATTCCCCATTTCTATTGAATTAAGATACACCTCCATAATACGCTGCTTACTCCACATTGTTTCTATAAGGAATGTAAAATATGCTTCTAATCCCTTTCGTATCCACGATCGCCCTTGCCACAAAAATACATTTTTAGCCGTTTGTTGTGATATAGTAGAACCACCACGTAAGCGTTTACTACTATTAAGATTTTCTTTAGCAGCTTGTTCTATAGCTTTATAATCAAACCCGTGATGAGAAAGAAAACGCTGATCCTCACTAGCTATTACTGCTACTGGCATATAAGGAGATATTTCTTTTAAAGAAACCCACGAATGGTATAACTTTATATCTTCTCCTTTCCTCATTTGTTCAAAGCAACGTGATAACATAAGAGGCGTAAAAACAACAGGAACAAACCTATATATAACAACACTAAGTATTGATGATACAAATAATAATCCTACTACCAAACGGAAAATCTTTAATATTTTCTTTATCATAAAATCTAAAATAAAGCCCAACCAGCAAATGCAAAATTAATCATAAACTCTGAAGAATCATTCTTTCAACATGGAAAAGTTAAAATTATCCCTTAGTCTTCTGTATATTTTCCCTTAAATATAAGTTACTCTTTTTTGTAGCTATACTTATATTTACTCCTCTTGACACTATTTTCTTATTCATATACTTGTATTTCCTCTCCTTGATTATGTTTTCTTCTATAAATATTATCTTATAAATAGTTTCATAAGATATACAAATCATTTTTCAGATTTCAGTTAAAATCTTTTAATGAGAATATAAAATATACATATAATCTTTGTAAAATAACTAATAATTAGTACATTTGCATGCAACAAATTTTTTACTTATTATGTCTTCATTTGTTGCAGAAAAAATTGTAATGGACGGATTAACCTATGATGACGTCCTTTTAATTCCAGCTTATTCTGAAGTACTCCCTAAAGAAGTACAGTTAAAAACCAAGTTTTCTCGTAATATTGAGCTAAACATTCCTTTTGTTACAGCTGCAATGGACACTGTAACAGAAAGCTCTATGGCTATAGCTATTGCAAGAGAAGGAGGTATTGGCGTTATCCATAAAAATATGTCTATTGAAGAACAAGCGCGCCAAGTAGCTATTGTGAAACGTGCAGAAAATGGTATGATTTATGATCCAGTAACTATTCGGCGTGGAAGCACAGTGCAAGAAGCATTGTCTATAATGGCAGAATATCATATTGGGGGTATTCCTGTAGTTGACGATGATAATCATTTAGTAGGAATTGTAACTAATCGAGACTTACGTTTTGAACGTTGCTTAGATAAAAGTATTGATCAAGTAATGACAAGTGAAAATCTTGTTACCACTCATCAGAAAACAAATTTATCTGAAGCTGCAGAGATATTACAAGAAAACAAAATTGAAAAACTACCTGTTGTAGATAAAGACAACCATCTTATAGGATTAATTACTTATAAAGATATTACAAAAGCAAAAGACAAGCCTATGGCTTGTAAAGATGATAAAGGGCGTCTTCGTGTAGCTGCCGGAGTAGGTGTTACTATTGACACTATGGAACGTGCTCAAGCATTGGTTAATGCTGGAGTAGATGCTATTGTTATAGATACTGCTCATGGTCATTCTATAGGAGTTATAGAGAAGCTTAGGGAAGTAAAAAAATCTTTTCCTTCATTAGATGTTGTTGTAGGAAATATAGCAACAGGAGATGCTGCTAAGTTCCTTTTAAAGAATGGTGCAGATGCTGTTAAAGTGGGTATTGGACCAGGATCTATTTGTACTACTCGAGTTGTTGCTGGTGTTGGAGTTCCTCAACTGAGTGCTATATATGATGTTTATTCTGCTTTAAAAGATACAGATGTTCCTTTAATTGCAGATGGCGGATTACGTTATTCTGGCGATATTGTAAAGGCTTTGGCTGCTGGAGGAAGTTCTGTTATGATAGGTTCTTTAGTAGCTGGTACAGAAGAAAGTCCTGGCGATACTATTATTTTTAATGGGCGTAAATTTAAAAGCTATCGGGGAATGGGCTCGCTTGAGGCTATGGAACAAAAGAATGGCTCTCGCGATCGTTACTTCCAAGGCGATGTAAGCGATATTAAAAAACTTGTACCAGAAGGTATTGCAGGAAGAGTTCCTTACAAAGGTACGGTTCAAGAAGTGGTTTATCAACTTGTAGGAGGTTTGCGTTCTGGTATGGGATATTGTGGTTCAGCTTCTATAAAACAACTCCATAAAGCTAAGTTTACACGCATTACTAATGCTGGAATATTAGAAAGCCACCCTCATGATATATCTATCACAAGTGAAGCACCTAACTATTCACGTCATGATTAAAAGGATAATGCTATTTAGCTATTAACGTTAACTTACATTATTTTTTTCAACAAACAGAAAAAAATCCTTATCTTTGTAGTCTGATAAAAAGTAGATGAAAATAATATTATTACTTCTTCTTCTTATAACAAGATGGCAAGCTATAGCTCAAAGTAGCTCTGTTGTTATGTCTATTAATGGTAAGGTTGTTACTAGAGAAGAATTCGAATATGCTTACAAAAAGAATAATAAAGGCAGTCAACACATTAGTGTGACTGCTTTTGCTAAGCAGTATGCTGTTTATAAACAAAAAGTAGCTGCCGCTGAAGAAGCACAACTTGATAAACTTTCTTCACTTAACAATGATATAGATGTTCTTCTTTCGCATAAAGAAGAACCTAAAACTTATATAAAAGACAATTTTAAATCAACTCCTTTTGAACAAAATGCTAATCTTCTGTATCGTATCTATAATGACGAGATAAATAATAATGGAGGACTATTTCGTTATGGAGAAATTTTCTTAAGTATTAAGCAACATTCTACTGCTTATGAAGAAGATAAAATACATCTGCTTGCCGATTCTATTTATATTGCACTACAACATGGAGACAATTTTGAAACTCTTGCAAAGAAATATTCTAATAGAAAAGAAGAAGGTGTCTTTTTTATAGCTACTAAAAATAATATGTTAGAAGATGTAGAGAAAGTTCTCTCTACTATGAAGGTGGGTGAAATATGTAGGCCTATTAGCTCTCCATTTGGATTACATATTTTAAAACTTATAGGTCGTGAAAAATTTCCTACATATAAGGTTATACGTCCACAATTAATACTACAAATAGAAAAATCTAATCTTCGCAAACAAATTATAGAACAACAACAAAATAAAATTCCTTATACAGAAGCCATCTCTGATATTGACACAAAAAGAAAAGCCAATACTATTATAGATGAGAATTTACGTCGTGAAATACATGACGGATTATTAGTAGCTGCTATAACACAAAGGAAATTAGATAGCTTACTTAATAATGAAAAAGAATTACAACATTATTTTAGTAAGCACAAAAAGATTTTTCGCAATATCAATAAAAACAAAAGTAATAATATAATCTCATTTAAAGATAATCTGCCACTTATAAAAATATGTTATAAACAATTTCTTGAACATATTTGGGAAAAAGAATTAAAACATAAATATAATGTTGTTATCAATAAAAAAGAATTGTCGATAATACGTAAGATATTTAAAGCTAATGAAGATAAATAAAGTAAAAAAAATAATGCTGTTATTTTGTACAGCACTATCAATAATGAGTATTCGTGCAGGTATTTACAATACTAAAAGATCTTTATATACAAAAGACGATACAACAAAAACTATAGTACAACAACCTAATAACACACCTATAAGTAAGAAAAATATCATAGATGAAGTGATTTGGGTTGTAGGAGATGAGCCTATTCTACGTTCAGAAGTAGAAATTACCAAGCTACAAGGTGAAGCTGAAGGCACAAAATGGGCAGGTGACCCAGAATATCTTATACCAGAACAGATTGCTGTACAAAAGCTTTTTCTTCATCAAGCAGCCCTCGATAGCTTAACAATTACAGAAAGTGAAATTTATCAAGGAGTAGAACAGCAGATAAACTACTGGATTTCACTTCCTCAAATTGGCTCAAAGGAACGATTAGAAGAGTTCCAACATAAAAGTTTAGCACAAATACGCCAAGACTTACACGATGACTACAAGAATCGTCAACTTGTTCAAAAGATGCAAGAAAAATTAGTTTCTGACATAAAAGTATCGCCATCAGAAGTGCGCACTTATTTTAATAAAATACCTATAGATAGCATTCCTATCGTTCCTACACAAGTAGAAGTAGAGATACTTACTCAAACTCCTAAAATAGAAGTAGAAGAAATTAACAGAATAAAAAATCAGCTACGCGATTATACTAATCGTATAAATAATGGAGAAACAACATTTGAGACCTTAGCTCGACTTTATTCAGAAGATCCTGGCTCTGCTCGTCAAGGCGGAGAATTAGGTTTTATAGGTAGGGCGTCTCTCGATCCCGCTTTTGCTGGCGCAGCTTTTAATCTTACTGATCCTAAAAAAATATCAAAAATCGTAGAAAGTGAGTTTGGCTATCATATTATTCAGCTTATTGATAAGCGAGGTGATAAAATAAACGTTCGCCATATTTTATTAAAGCCAAAAGTATCACAAGCAGCTATAGATGCAGCAAAAAACAAATTAGACTCTATAGGTAATGATATTCGCTCTAAAAAATACACTTTTGAAGCAGTAACAGCTTATATGTCAGATGATAAAGACACAAAAAACAGTCATGGATTAATGGTTAATTCCTCTACCAATGCTCGTACTTCACGTTTTAGAATGCAAGATCTTCCCACAGAGGTAGCACGTGTTGTAGATACAATGAAAGTGAATGAGATCTCAGCTCCTTTTACTATGACTAACACAAAGGGTAAGATTGTTTGCGCTATAGTAAAGCTAAAATCGCGTACACCTGAGCATCGTGCATCAATAACAGAGGATTTCCAAGAAATGAAAAATATTGTGCTTGCTAATCGTCGTAGACAGGTAATTCATGATTGGGTAGTAAAGAAAATTAAAGACACCTATGTAAGAATGTTACCACAATATAGAAATGGAAAATATCAATATGAAGGTTGGGTTAGATGATTTCATACCGTTTATATAAAGAATTGACTAGGCATATTATCATTATAAAAATGGTATTATGCCTTTTTGGGATATGCCTATCAGAACCTTTGTGTGCACAGGTAAAAAGAAAGGCTTCAATAGCAAAGATTTTTTTAGATCATGCTGATATACTTCGGCACAGTCCTAATGATCAGACAAATGTGCAAGTAGCTAAGGGTAATGTTATAATGCGTTATAAAGGTTCAACACTAAGGTGCGATAGTGCTTATTTAAACAATGTAGAAAACAGCTTCTCTGCTTTTGGACATGTATACATTACTCATCAAGGAGGTATAACGCTAAATAGTGAACGTGCTTTTTACGAAGGTTTTAATCAGATGCTAAGAGCACGTGGTAAGGTAATGCTACGTGAGCCAAGAAGATCACTTAGATGTGATAGCTTAGATTATAATATGGCATCTAAGGAAGCTAATTTCTTTGGAGGACGTGGCACTTTAGTATATAATGGGAACACTATTATTGCCGACCAAGGCGATTATAACACAGAAACAAAAGATGCAAATTTCTATGGGAATGTGATAATGCGTAGCTATAAATATCACATAACCACTCCTACTGCACATGGTAACACTGAGACCGGAGAACTACACGTAGTAGGTCCTTCGGTCATTCGCACAAGAAAAGGCGAAATTATACATACTAGTGACGGTACATATAATAGTATATCAGATGATATGACTCTCAACGGTCGCTCTACAATAAAATCTCCTCAACGTGATGTTGAGGGTGATTATATTACTTATAATAGTAATACAGGAGATGCTACAGGTCATGGTAAAGTAAAAATTGTAGATAAAGTTAATAAACGCATTATTACTGGAGAAGATGTTATTTATAACTCTAAAACAGGATATAGTGAAGGTAATGGAAACGTAAAGATAATAGACAACCGCGAGCAGCGCACCATGTTTGGTGATAAGATTATCTATAATTCTAAAACAGGTTATAGCGAAGGACATGGAAACGTAAAGATAGTAGATAAAAAAAAGCAACGCACCATGACAGGCAACAACCTTTTTTATAATAGCAAAACTAACGAAGGAGAAGGCAAAGGAAACGTTTTCTTTATAGATCATAAAGAAAAGCATGCTTTTAAAGGAGACTATATCCATTACACCGATTCTGCTGCTATTGGCTTTGGAGGAAATCCGGGCGCAGAGATTATGGATTTTTCACAAAGCAAAGATACTCTCTATATACATGCTGATACTATTAGCATGAAAGGTTTTAATATGAACACACCACAGATGTATAGAAAAATATATGGTGTAAATAATGTACGTGCTTATCGTGCAGACATACAAGGAGTATGTGGATTCTTAGTAACAAACACAAAAGACTCTACCATTACTATGTACGATTATCCTATTATATGGAGCGGCAACCGACAATTAGTAGGCGACTCTATTCGCACTTACATGAACGATTCTACCGTTCGCGAGGCATATATCTTTGGAAATGCTTTTTCTATAGAACAGCTACATGATAAAACACATTATAATCAGTTATCTTCAAAGATGATGCATGCCTTCTTTACTAATGGTAATATTCGTAGAGTAGATGCTATAGGCAACGTACTATCAATATACTATTATACTGAAAAGAATGATACCACCCTTATGGGGCATAATTACACAGAAACCGACACGTTACGTATGTTTATAAACGATAAGCAGCAAATGGAAAAAATATGGCTATCGAAATCGGTAGGAACACTCAGTCCTATGACACAGATACCACCTGAACGCCTTAAACTTCCACATTTCGAATGGTTCGAAGAAGTGAGACCTAAGGATAAAAATGATATTTTTCGTAAAGCTGCTCGTATGTCTGCAACAACTATACGCAATGCGCAAGTAGCTCCTCCTCCTATGCAACATATTGAAGGACGGAAATAAGACAAAATAAAAAAACAATGCTATTTTTTTATAAAAGAAAACCTCGACGATTTCACCATGAATATATTTACGTTGATGAGCGAAAGGAATTTATTGAGAAATTAAAAGAAAAGTATATACAACATAAGTTATGCTCAGAGGATAATAATATAAATTCATCTCTTTATAGACGCGAAAGAATAAAAGAACGAGTCAGAGAAGAGTTTAATAATAATTACCAAAGAGTAAAAAGAAGAAACTATTTTAATATTATCCCACTTGGACTAATAGGATTAATACTTATAGCATTACTTGGAGCTGTGTATATTTGTTTTTATAGATATTTTTTATGAGCGATATAATACAATTATTACCCGACAGTGTTGCCAATCAAATAGCTGCAGGCGAGGTTATACAGCGTCCTGCATCTGTAATTAAAGAGTTAGTTGAAAATTCTGTTGACGCTAAAGCCACCATAATCAACGTATTAGTAATAGATTCAGGACGCACATCAATACAGGTTATTGATAATGGTAAAGGTATGTCTGACACAGATGCACGACTATCCTTTGAACGACATGCAACCTCTAAAATTAGAAAAGCTGATGATCTCTTTGCCTTACACACAATGGGCTTTCGTGGAGAAGCACTTGCCTCTATTGCTGCTGTATCACAAGTAGAACTGAAAACACGCATAGAGGGTCAAGAGTTAGGCTGCCATTTATCTATTTCTGGGGGTAAATTTATAGCACAAGAGCCATGTCAATGCACTATAGGGAGCAATTTCCTGATAGAAAACTTATTCTTCAATGTGCCTGCAAGAAGAAAATTTCTAAAGTCAAACACTACAGAGCTTAACAATATTATTACAGCTTTTCAGCGTATAGCTCTGGTTTACCCTGATATAAATTTTACTCTTCACAGCAATGGCTCTGAAGTATATAATCTTCGAAGAGGTAGTTTTAAACAACGCGTTATAGAAATATTTGGTAAACGACTAAATCAAAGTTTATTACCCATAGATATCGAAACTACCCTGTGCAATATCCATGGCTTTGTAGGAAAGCCTGAGTCTGCCAAGAAAAAAGGAGTTCACCAATACCTTTTTGTTAATGAACGCTATATGAAGCATCCTTATTTTCATAAAGCTATAATGTCTGCTTATGAACGTCTTATACCGCAAGGAGAAATGGTTCCTTATTTTATCTATTTCGACGTACCACCAGAAAATATTGATGTTAATATTCATCCTACAAAAACTGAAATAAAATTTGAAAACGAACAGGCTATTTGGCAAATTCTTATGGCTGCTGTTCGCGATACTATAGGTAAATTTTATGATGTTTCTTCCATTGACTTCGATACTGAAGGACGTCCTGACATTCCTGTGTTTTCACCAAATAACGAAACTGCTGCTCCTGAAACTAATTTTAATCCTAACTTCAACCCATTCTTAGAAAATAGTTTTTCTGATAAAGAAAACCATATAACTACTACTAATAATAATACTGATAACCCAAAATATAATATTAACTCCAACGTTTCTAACCACATAAAAGTTAATACTGATAATTGGGAAGAACTATACGCAGGCTCTTTACAGAATAACACTACTACTAATAATATACAACAAACCTCTTTGCTGGATTTAGATTTTGACGAAAATGGTGAAGAAATTTTAATACAATCGAAACTATCTAAAGATATTGCAACTGCCATAGAAGAAAAATCTCCATCTCATTATCAATATAAAGGAAGATATATTATAACAGCTATAAAATCTGGACTTATGTTTATAGATCAGCATCGTGCACACATAAGGATTTTATATGAAAATTATCTAAAACAATTCACAGAACATAAAGGGCATAGCCAAAAGGTATTATTCCCTGAAGTAATACATCTGACAAAGACAGAACACTCTATCCTTGAAAAGATATTACCCGAAATGCATGATATTGGTTTTCAAATAGATAATATAGGAGGAGATAGCTTTGCTATAAACGGGGTTCCCATAGGATTAGAAGGGCTAAACACAATAAACCTTGTACAAGAAATTATAGTCACAGCAAGTGAAAAGAATATAAGTATAAAAGAAGAAATTAACATATCCATAGCCACCAAATTAGCATACAATGCTGCTATTCCTGTAGGACAAGTATTAGGAAATAAAGAGATGGAATCGCTTGTGAACGACCTTTTTGCTTGTGATACTGTCAATTATACACCTAATGGTAAAACGATTATTGCTATTTTAAAACAGCAAGATATAGATCATCTGTTTTAGAAAAATGAAAGAATTTCTCTATAAGCAACTATTTTATATATTATAAAAACTAACATTTTAAATAACAAAACATTACTATTAGTATAATAATAAAACATCTATACGGAACAAAAATAACCTATTTTTGGTGCAAAAATAAATTAAAAATGCTACAAAAATAGGTTGTTTTTTATTTTCACAAGTTATTCTTTCTCCTACAACTAATGGCTTTTCTCTCTTGCAAAGATAAGCCTATCCAGCTTTTAAACACCTTATATTTGTAGTTTTTCATACTAACAAATAAAA